>JAEZWE010000023.1 GCA_023420435.1 Bacteroidota bacterium | reverse complement strand
TCCAGCAGGACATATCGTTGGTTCAGCGCAAATACGATTGGAATATAAAGGTTATGTGGTGGTTTTTTCCGGAGATTATAAAGTTCAAAATGATGGAATTTCTACACCTTTTGAACTCGTAAAGTGCCATGAATTCATCACAGAAAGTACCTTTGGATTACCCATTTACAATTGGCTTCCACCGAAAGAATATGCCGACAAAATGAAATCTTGGGTGGCGCAAAATCGGGAAAACGGCAAAACATCCGTTTTTGTAGGTTATTCTTTGGGAAAAGCGCAACGAATTATGAAATCTTTGGAGAACAGCGGAAAAATTTTTGTGCATTCCTCTATCGCCAAACTGAACGAAGCCATTGAAAGTGTCGGAATTACTTTACCCAATTACGAAACAGTGAATTTTTACGAAAATTTTAAAGAAACCGATGGTGAAATTGTGATTGTTCCGCCCGCTTTGTTGGACAGTAATGTAATTAAAAAAATCCCGAACCGTGCCACCGCAATTTGCAGTGGCTGGATGCAAGTTCGTGGTTCCAGAAGATGGCGGTCTGCAGATGCCGGATTTGCTATTTCCGATCACGCTGATTGGAAGGGGCTTCTCGAAACTGTAAAAGCAACCGAAGCCGAAAAAATCTGGGTAACACACGGACAAACCGAAGTTTTTTCCCGCTATCTCAACGAAATCGGAATTTCTGCAGAACCTGTAAAAACCGTTTTTGGGGATGAAGAAACTGAACTCGATGAAAAAACGGAAGTAAAAGAAGATTTGAATAATTATTAAACCACCAAAAAACTAAACCACTAAACCATTCAATCACTCCATTGTGAAACAATTCGCCCAACTCATCAACAATCTGGAAAACACCAACAAAACCAACGCAAAAATCGATGCGATGGTTTCGTATTTGGAAACTGCGCCGGAAAAGGATAAACTGTGGTTTTTGGCTTTGTTTACGGGGAAAAAACCCAAACGTTCCATCAATGTCAATTTGCTGAAAATCTGGGCTTTGGAAATTACAAAATTGCCGGAATGGTTGTTTTTGGAAAGTTATTCTTCGGTCGGCGATTTGGGCGAAACGCTTTCGTTGTTGCTTCCCAAACCCCAATTTGAAATTGAAAAGTCGCTTTCGCTATGGATGAACGAACTGATCGAACTTCGTGAAAAAACAAATGAAGAAAAGAAAAATTACGTCCTGGAAAGTTGGAAAGGTTTGGATTTTACCGAGCGTTTTATTTTCAATAAATTAATTGGCGGCAGTTTCCGAATTGGGGTTTCCAAAAAAATGCTCATCAATGCTTTGTCGAAATTTTCCGGTCAGGAACCGAGCCAACTCATGCATTCCATCATGGGAAAATGGACGGTGGAAAATGCTGATTTTCAGGATTTAATTGAAGGAAAAAACATTAATCCCGACAATTCCAAACCTTATCCTTTTTGTTTGGCTTATCCGCTGGAAAAAGAAATTCAGGATTTGGGCGAACGAAAAAATTGGCAAGCGGAATACAAATGGGACGGAATTCGCGGACAATTAATTAAAAGAAACAACGAAATTTTCATTTGGAGCAGGGGTGAAGAATTGGTGACTTCCCAGTTTCCAGAAATCATGGAAATGCTTCAAAATTTTGAAGGAAATTTTGTTTTGGACGGGGAAATTCTCGCTGTTAAAAACGATGAAGTTCTCAATTTCAACGAATTACAAAAACGTCTCAACCGAAAAAATCTCACCAAAAAAATGTTGGAAGAAATCCCAGTGCAGGTTTTTGTGTACGATTTGTTAGAATTTGAAAATGAAGATTTACGGGAAATTCCATTACAAGAACGCAGAATTTTATTAGAAAGCCTCCTGCAAAAAAATCCGAACGAACGCATCAACATTCCGCCAATCGTTGAAACCGAAAATTGGGAAGATTTAATAGAAATTCGGAAAAATTCCAGAGAAAATAATTCCGAAGGATTGATGTTGAAAAACAAAAATTCCACCTATCATTCCGGCAGAAAAAAAGGCGATTGGTGGAAATGGAAAGTCGATCCTTTGACTATTGATGCGGTGTTGATCTACGCCCAAAAAGGCAGCGGAAGAAGAAGTGGCTATTACACAGATTACACTTTTGCTGTTAAAGACGGCGAAAAATTGGTAACGATTGCCAAAGCCTATTCCGGATTAACAGACAAAGAAATTATGGAAGTTAGCCGTTTTGTTAATAAAAACGCCCTCGAAAAATTTGGACCGGTAAGAACCGTGAAACCTGAATTGGTTTTTGAAATTGCTTTCGAAGGAATTGGCTTCAGCAACCGCCACAAAAGTGGAGTAGCGCTTCGTTTTCCCAGAATTGTGCGTTGGCGAAAAGACAAAAAAGTGGAAGAAATAGATGATTTGGAAGAAGTGAAAAAGTTGATAAAATAAATGCCGCAGATTTCACAGATTTTAAGTTCCTTCGCTAATTAAATCTGTGAAATCAGTAGGAAAAATAAAACATGAACAAAGATTTCCAAAACACAACAGGCTACCAAATCATCCAAAACTGGATGGACGAAAATGGCATTTCGCCATTTGGTTTTCAGGCGGAAACTTGGGAAAAATTTTCCAAAAATTACAGCGGAATGGTGGTCGCTCCCACCGGATTTGGAAAAACATATTCTGTTTTTTTGGCGGTGATCACCGATTTTTTGAATTTTCCCGAAAATTATAAAGAAGGCTTAAAATTATTGTGGATTACGCCACTTCGCGCCTTGGCAAAAGACATTGCAAAAGCAATGACAGAAGCAATTGACGAAATTGGTCTCGATTGGCAAGTTGCCGTTAGAAATGGTGATACACCAAAAGAAGAACGCACCAAGCAAACCAAAAAAATGCCCGATATTTTGGTGATTACGCCGGAAAGTCTACACCTGCTTTTGGCGCAAAAAGAAAATTCTAAATTTTTTAAAAACCTGCAATGCATCGCCGTTGATGAATGGCATGAATTACTCGGAACCAAACGTGGCATTTTGGTGGAATTGGCGATTTCCAGAATTTTAGGCTATCAAAAAAAAATAAAAATTTGGGGAATTACCGCAACCATCGGCAATTTGGATGAAGCAATGGAAGTCCTCATTCCATACAAAATAAAAAAAACTAAAGTCGTAGCCAAAGAAAAAAAGAAAATCGAAATCATCCCCGTTTTTCCGGACGAAGTGGAAATTTTGCCTTGGGCTGGACATCTCGGAGCGAAATTGGCGGACAAAGTCGTCCAAATTATTTTGCAAAGCAATACCACGTTGGTTTTTACCAATACCAGAAGCCAGGCCGAAATGTGGTACCAATTATTATTACAGCAACATCCCGATTTTGCGGGACAAATCGCCATTCATCACAGTTCAATTGACCGTGAATTACGAATTTGGATTGAAGAAAACCTCAGCTCCGGCTATTTGAAAGCCGTTATTTCCACCAGTTCTTTGGATTTGGGTGTGGATTTCAAACCAGTGGATACCGTCATCCAAATCGGCTCCAGTAAAGGTGTTGCCCGGTTTTTGCAACGGGCAGGAAGAAGTGGACATTCCCCTTTTGAAACTTCAAAAATTTATTTCGTTCCTACGCATTCTCTTGAATTAATTGAGGTTGCCGCATTAAAGGAAGCCGTGAAACAACAAAAAATTGAACCTCGGGAACCGATGGTTTTGTGTTACGATGTTTTGGTACAATATCTCGTTACTTTGTCTGTTGGTGAAGGTTTCAAGGAAAAAGAAACCTATATTCAGATTAAGGAAACCCATGCTTTTCGGGATTTGTCTCAGGAAGATTGGCAATGGTTTTTGCGGTTTATCACGACCGGCGGTTCGCTGAAATCCTATGAAGAATTTCATAAAGTGGTGGTAGAAAAAGGCGTTTACAAAGTTATTTCCCGAAGAATTGCGATGCTTCACCGCATGAATATTGGAGCCATTGTGAGCGATGCGATGATGAAGGTGAAAGTTGTGGGTGGAAGCTATGTCGGCATGATCGAGGAATATTTTATTTCAAAATTGAAAAAAGAAGACCGCTTTATTTTGGCGGGAAAAGTTTTGGAAGTATCGCACATTAAGGAAATGACGGTGTATGTTCGTAATTCCAAAGGGAAAGCAATTATCCCAAGTTATTTAGGAGGAAGATTGCCTCTAACTTCATATCTGTCGCAGTTTTTACGGGAAAAATTGTCCGAAAGTTTGAACCCGAAATCTACCGAAAAGGAATTGAAATTCCTGCATCCACTTTTGAGCAATCAGGAAGAACGTTCCCACATTCCGAAAAAAGACGAATTTTTGGTGGAACTCATCAAAACTCGGGACGGTTTTCACCTGTTCATGTATCCTTTCGAAGGACGATTAATCCACGAAGTAATGTCGGCGTTAATTGCGTTCAGAATTTCCAAAATTGCGCCGATTTCCTTTTCTATGGCGATGAATGATTACGGTTTTGAACTCTTGAGCAACCAAGAAATCCCGTTGAATGAAGAAAATTTAAAACAAATTTTATCCAAAGAAAATCTCATCCAAGATGTGATGAGCAGCATTAATGCCACCGAAATGGCGCGACGAAAATTTCGGGATATTGCGGTGATTTCTGGTCTGGTGATCCAAACATATCCCGGTCAAAGGAAAAATAATAAAAATTTGCAGGCGAGTTCCGGGTTAATTTTCAATGTTTTGGAAGATTATGATCCGGAAAATTTACTCTTGAAACAGGCGTATTTTGAGGTTTTTAACCAACAAATTGAAGAAGCGAGATTAATGGAAGCCTTCCAAAGAATTGAGGGACAGAAAATTATTTTAAAAGTTGCAAATGCCTTTACACCACTCAGTTTTCCGATAAAAGTGGACAGTTTGCGCCAAAGTCTTTCCAGCGAAGATCTCGCCACCAGAATTAGAAAAATGCAGGAAGAAGCGATGAAGAAAAAAGGAAAGAAACGTTGATTTTTTATTTTAAATTTTAGAATTTTATTAATAGGAACGGGCTTTAGCCCGGTTATTAAAATTTCTAATCAATTGGCTTTAGCCAAAATTTATTTCCGGAAAAAAAATCAAATCTTTATTTTTGCTTTTCCATGTTGAAAATTGAAGAATTAGTACACGCTTACATTTCCAAATTTTGTGATTTTGAGAAGGAAATTGTCTTAACCAATCATTTTCACGGAGATTGGGAAGCCGATTTGTTTTTGATTAATAAAAATGGTTTAAGCCACGAAATTGAAATAAAATTCAGCAAAAGTGATTTTAAAAACGACTTCAAAAAGAAATACACCAACCAATTTACCGGCGAAAAATACCTGAAACACGATAAAATCTGTTGCGGCGATTATGTTTGCAACCGTTTTAGTTTTTTGTTACCAATGGGATTAATCAAGCATTCCGAAATTCCGGAACATTGTGGTATTATCGAGTTTTATCATGATGAAGACCATTTCCGAACCAGTTTCGAAATCATTCGAGAAGGCAAAAATTTGCACGAAGAAATCTACTGGAATTTGAACGACAAAGACACCTTTATCCGAAGAATGAGCCAAAATTTGCTTCAAAAAAAATTCCAAATCAAAGGAAAAACCGAAGAACTGATTTTCAAAAATTCTTTGGAAATTCAAAAAAAATGGAAAAAATGAATTTGGTTACTAAAAAATTGGAAATTTTAGGAGAAAGTTTCCAAATTACTAACCAAAGAGTGCTCTTTTGGGATAAAGAATCTGCTTTAATATTATCTGATCTTCATGTAGGAAAATCTGCTTTTTTCCGTAAAAATGGTATTGCTTTACCTTCTGGAATTTTAGAGAATGATATCCATAGACTTCATTTTCTTTTGGATTTTTTTTCCGCCAAAAAGCTGATTATTAATGGCGATTTATTGCATGCCGGGAGTAATAGTGAAGTTGAATTTTTTTGTAAATGGAGAAAAAGTGTTGCTGTTGAATTCCATTTGATAATGGGAAATCACGACCGTTTAACAGAGGAAATTTCCCAAAATTTAGGATTGAATTCCCAACAAAAGATTTTAGAAATGGGAGATTTTTGTTTTGTTCATGATTTTGAAAAAGGTTTGGATAAATTTCAAATTACAGGACATATACATCCAGGAATTTTATTAAAAAGTAGAATTAAAAATTTAAGATTGCCGTGTTTCGTCGTTACTAATCAGCAACTTTTGCTTCCTGCTTTCAGTGAATTTACGGGTTTAGATACCGAAAATATTCCTTCTCCAGCAAAATATTTTGCTTTTACAGAAGATGAAATTTTTGAGATTTAACTTAATTTTTCTTTTTCTAAAATTTTCATGATCGTTTTTTCTTCTTTGGTAAGTCCTGTTTTGTCATCATCTACTTCAATTTCATCCAACTCATCCAAATATTTTTTAATAGAATTGTTTTCATAAAGGTTGATGACTAATGGATGTACATAATATTTCCGGCAAACATTAGCGGTGTTTCCCAAATGTAGCGCCACATTTTCTAAAGCCTGTTTTACTTTAGTTTTATATTCTTTATTATTTTCTGCCAAACCAATTTCTTTGAAAGCAATGAGTGCATTTACAGTTCCACTCCAGGTTCTGAAGTCTTTTGCGGTAAAATCTTCACCGGAGATTTCTTTTATATAATCGTTTACCATTCCACTTTCAATGGTGTGGCGGTTTTTGTTTTCATCGAAATATTGAAAAAGCTCTTTTCCGGCAATGTCTTTACAATTTTGGATGGCTTTGGCGAGTTTTTTATTTTTGAGTTCAATTTCGTGATAAACGCCTTTTTTTCCTTTGAAATTAAAATTTATTTTTTGACCATTTATTTTCACGTGCTGGTCTTTTAAAGTAGTTAACCCAAAAGATCCGTAGAGTTTTTCGTAAATGTTATTCCCAATTCGGATATTGGTTCTTTCCATCAAACTTACCACTAAAGCCAAAACTTTTCTTTTGTCTAAATTTTTTATAGACAAATCTTTTTCCAGTTGCAGTCTTATTTTAGGAAGTGCCATCCCAAACTGTAACATTCTGTAAAATTTGGTGTGATTTCGAAGTGCGTTCCATAAAGGATGATAGCGGTATTGTTTGCGTTTTTTATTATCAAAACCTGTAGCTTGAAGATGGCCGTTATTAAGGGCACAAATCCATACATTTTCCCAAGCCGGCGGAATAACGAGTTTGTGAATCCTTGAAATTTCTTCTTTTTTCACAATGCGTTTTCCGTTTTTATAATAATGAAATTTTTTTCCAGATCTTTTTCGCTCTATTCCCTCAAAATCACGGTCTGTGGTATAAATCAATTCCACAGCTTTTGCAGATTTTACGGGATCCTTCATTAGTTTTAAAATTTTTGAAGGTGTTAGTTTTTTTAAAATTTCAGCTTCAGGACTCATTTTTTTAATTTTTTAAAACCTGTTAAATTGGGTGACTAAGAGAATTTTAAATGATTTTTCGGAATGATTTCCTAGCATCAAACTTATGTCCACAAAATGAGTTTCTTTTAATCTTAATAGAAATTTCAGAAATTTTAGAAAAAAGGATTTAGATTCAGTAAAGATTTCAGGTAATTATTATTTTAAAGGAATTTCAAAACAGAATTCAGAACCCGGTTCTTTCACGTTATTGATATATATTTTTCCTTCGCTTCGTTTTATAATTTCAGAAGAGATGAAAAGACCAAGTCCCATCCCTGGAAAAGTTTGCTCTTGTGATCCGCTAACACGGTAATATTGTTCAAAAACTTTCTTTCTTTTGTCTTTGGAAATTCCGATCCCGAAATCTCTTACACAGAAAATTAATTTTTCTGAATTTTTATTGGTTTTTACAATAATTTCATCGGCTTCGGGAGAGTATTTGATGGCGTTATTGATGAGGTTGCTGATGACTTGAGAGATCCGTTCCTGGTCACCAAATATTTCGCCTATTTTTTCTTTTTCAACCCTAATTTTTTGCCGGCTGTTCATTTGTTGGGTTTCTATAATATCTTCCAACAGCAGATCGAAATTGAATTTCTTTTTGTTGAGTTCCAATTTGCCATTTTGTATTTTGGTGACATCTAAAAGCTCATTAATAAGATTATTAATTTTATTAATTTGGAGATCCATCTTTTTGGCTACAGCAGCATTTTTTTCATCACCTGTTTTTTGAAGATTTTTTTCCATGAATTGGGAATACAGTTTCAGGCTCGTTAAAGGAGTCTTTAATTCATGACTGGCAATGGCTAAAAAACTGTCTTTTTGGTTTTGCAAAAGTTTAAAGTCATCAATATCGGTAAAAGTGCCAATCCATTGTAAAATATTTTTTTCGTTATCTTTTACAGGAATTATCCTTGCCAAAAACCAGCGGAACTGGTTATTTTTACTGAGATCTTTCAGCTGAAGTTCCATTTCAAAAGGTTGTGCTTTTTGGATGCTTTCTTTCCAAATTTCATCTTTTTTATCCCTTTGTTGAGGATTAAGTAATTGATCCCAACTTTCCTCAACATTTATTTTCTTTTCGAGGCCTGTAAAATGATACCATTGATCGTTAAAAAAAGTTGTTATTCCGAGTTGGTTTGCAGTCCACACAATTTGTGGCATACTGTTAGCCAAGATTCTGAAACGTTCTTCGTTTTCCTCCAGCTTTTTCTTAATTAATTTGTCTTCCGTAACATCATAAGCAATAGAAATAATATGACTTACCTTGTTTTGGAAATCCAATAAGGGATGTAAAACATAATTGATGAATCTGTTTCCTAAATTATCATTTATTTCAAACTCTTTTACGGTAATTTCTTTTCCGTTTTTTCTTACTTTTTCTAAATTTTCGTAGGTTTTTGTTTCTTCAATTCCGGGATAAGCCTGTTTTAGGGGAAGTCCAATTCTTCCGGGAGCTCCGCCCCAAGTTTTGGCCGTTGTTTCGTTAGAAATCATAATTTTATAATCTTCACCTTCCATTACACTTACTGCCATAGGAACATTCGCCACAAAAGTTTTCAATAAATTTTCGCTTTCCTGTAATTGTTTTCTTGCTATTACAAGTTCGGTTACATTGACGGCGTTGTTTAGTATGGCATACACTTCTCCATTAGCTTTTTTTAGCGGTTTGTAAGAGAAATTGTAGTAAAAAGTTTGCATACGCCCATCCACAAAAAGTTCCACCAAATCTTCTTTGGCATAGTATGCTTCGCCAGTTTTAAAAATATTTTTTAAAATTTCTATAAAAGGTTGCCCTTCCAATTCGGGTAAAGCGATTTCTAATTTTGTATTGATAACGGATGGATCTTTATCCCAGGTTTTCAGCATTTCATCGTTGGCAAATTCAATAACTAAATCTTCACCGCGATAAACTGCGGTGGAATAATTGGAATTATGGAGTAATTCTTCATATCGATATTCCGATTCCTGCAGTTTTCTTTCGCTTAAAATTTGTT
>JAEZWE010000021.1 GCA_023420435.1 Bacteroidota bacterium | reverse complement strand
GGAGACGTTTTCTATCTTCACTCAAGATTATTGGAAAGAGCGGCTAAAGTTATTGCTGATGATACCATTGCTTCACAAATGAATGATTTGCCGGAATCTTTGAAACCATTGGTAAAAGGAGGAGGTTCTCTTACCGCACTTCCAATTATTGAAACTCAAGCAGGTGACGTTTCTGCGTATATTCCTACTAACGTAATTTCAATTACAGACGGACAGATTTTCTTGGAATCTGATTTGTTTAACTCAGGGGTTCGTCCTGCAATTAACGTAGGTATTTCTGTATCCCGAGTTGGTGGTAATGCACAGATTAAATCTATGAAAAAAGTTTCAGGAACTTTGAAGCTGGATCAAGCGCAGTATAAAGAATTGGAAGCATTTGCTAAATTCGGGTCAGATCTTGATGCTTCTACACTTTCTGTAATTACAAAAGGAGAGAAAAACGTAGAAATCTTGAAACAACCGGTAAATTCACCTCTTCGTGTTGAAGATCAAGTAGCGATGGTTTATGCTGGTACAGAAAATCTTTTGAGAAATGTTCCTAAAGCTAAAGTAAAAGAATTCATGAAAGAATATACAGAATTCTTAAGAAATAAGCACCCTGAAACAATGTCTGCTATTAAAGCAGGTAAAATTGATAACGATATTACGGATGTTTTGAAAACAGCTGCTGCTGATCTTTCAGGGAAATACAACTAAAAAAAAATAAAAATTCAAGGTTTATGAAATAGTAAACCTTGAATTTTAAACCTTAAACTTTGAACCCAATTCAATGGCAAACTTAAAGGAAATACGCGGAAGAATTACTTCAATTGGATCTACAATGCAGATTACCAGTGCTATGAAAATGGTGGCTGCGGCAAAGTTGAAAAAAGCACAAGATGCTATTGTAATGCTTCGTCCCTATTCTGAGAAATTAACAGAACTTATAGAAAATGTAAGTGCAGGAACAGAATTGGAAGAAATTTCTACCTATACTGCAGAAAGAGAAGTTAACAAAGTTCTTTATATTGTAGTAACTTCAAACAGAGGACTTGCAGGCGCTTTTAATTCATCTGTGGTAAAAGAACTCAACCATCAATTGCAAAAATCCGTAAATGAAGTTGAAATTTTAACCGTTGGTAAAAAAGCTTACGATGCAGTTAGAAGATCCAGAACCGTTTATGATAATCAAAGCTCTATTTATGATCATTTAAGCTTTGATAAAATTGCTGGTTTTACAGAGCAGGTAATGAAGGATTATGCAGAAGGAAAGTTTGATAAGGTTTTTGTAGTTTATAACAAATTTATCAACGCTGCAACACAGGAAGTAAAAACAGAACAGGTTCTGCCAATTTCAATCCCTACAAAATCGGATGCTGTGAGTACAGATTATCTTTTTGAGCCTAGTGCAAAAGAAATTTTGGAAAACTTAATTCCAAAATCCATTAAAACGCAGGTTTATAAAGCAATTTTGGATTCTATTGCTTCTGAACATGGGGCTAGAATGACCGCAATGCATAAAGCAACAGATAATGCCAAAGCTTTAAGAAGCGAATTGGTAATCACCTACAACAAAGCTCGACAAGCTGCAATTACAAACGAAATTTTGGAAATTGTTTCTGGTGCAGAAGCTTTGAAAAATAGTTAGTAAAACACTAAACAATATTGAAACGCTGAAAATTTTTTCGGCGTTTTTTTTATGGAAATTTTGTAAAAATCGTTATGAATAAATTTCTATATATTTGCACATTACATTATTAAAAATTAAATGGATCCCGACAGTCTCGTCAAGCTTCTTATTGCACTTTTACTAGTGCTTCTAAATGGTTTCTTTGTAGCCGCAGAATTTTCAATCGTAAAAGTTCGTTATTCCCAAATCCAGCTAAAAGCCGCAGAAGGAAATTCCATGGCTAAACAAGCAGAGCATATCATCAAAAATTTAGATGCTTATCTTTCTGCTACACAACTTGGGATTACACTTGCTTCACTAGCTTTAGGTTGGGTTGGAGAAAGTGCATTACACCACGTTATTGAAGGAATTTTTCATTATTTTAATTGGAATGTTTCTCAAGCTACAGTTACAACCGTTTCCTTGGTACTAAGTTTCCTTATTATTACCATTATGCATATTGTTTTTGGAGAACTGGTTCCAAAATCGATAGCCATAAGAAAAGCGGAAGCAACAACCATGTTTATTTCTACACCACTTCGTTTTTTCTATAACGTATTCAAACCTTTTATTTGGTCGATGAATGCAATTTCTAATGGATTTTTAAGAATGATTGGGATGCAGCCTGCATCAGATCACGAAATTCATTCAACTGAAGAATTACAGCTTTTGGTGAAGCAATCCGCAGATTCAGGGGAAATTGAAGAAGAAAATTACGAAATCATAAAAAATGCTTTTGATTTTACGGATCATACCGCAAAACAAGTAATGGTTCCTCGTCAAAATATCGTTTCTATTGATATTGAAGATACCAAAGAAGAAATCATCAATAAAATAATGGAAAGCGGATATTCGCGACTTCCGGTTTTTGAAAATTCAATTGATAATATTATTGGTATTTTTTACACGAAGGAAATTATGCGGGAATACATCAAAAATAAAGATTTTGATTTGCGCAGTTTCCTCAGAGAAGCATTTTTTGTTGTTGGAAGCAAGAAAATTTCAGATTTGTTGAATGTTTTCCAATTGAAAAAACAGCATTTAGCCATTGTTATCGATGAATTTGGAGGAACAGAAGGAATTATCACGTTGGAAGATATTTTGGAGGAATTGGTTGGTGAAATTCAGGATGAAGAAGATGACGAGGATAAAATTGTAGAAGAAGTTGGCGAAAACACTTTTTGGGTTCAGGCGACACAGCCTTTAGAAGAAATTAACGAATATCTTCCGAAAAAGCTTTCTGAAGAAGGGGAATACAACTCTTTAGCTGGATTTATTTTGCATGAGTTAGAAGAAATTCCTGAAGAAAATCAGGAATTTAAAATCGATGATTATCAATTCAAAATTCTGAAAATGAATAATAAAAGCGTTGAGTTGGTAGAATTGGTTTACGAAGAACCCAATATTGTTGATGATATTGTCGAAGAAATAGGAGAAATCTAATGAAAAAAAACTTTCAAAATATACAATTTTCAAAATATTATGACGATCCCAAAAGAGAACATGAGGAAGAAGTTGATGTTTTGGAATTGGAAGATGAAGTGTATAAATTGGTTCTGTGGAACGACGACGTAAACACATTCGATTTTGTTATTGAATGTTTGATCGAAATTTGCGAACACACATTGGAGCAAGCGGAACAATGTACCATTTTAGTTCATTACAAAGGAAAATGTACGGTGAAAACTGGGAGTTTAGAAAAGCTAAAACCAATGCACAATAAATTAATTTCTCGGGGTTTAACTTCCGAAATTGTATAAAATATAAAAACTTCCCATGGGAAGTTTTTATATTAAAATATTTTTCTAGATTTTAAAATTTCACTTTAAAAACTTTCTTCTCACCATTTCTTGTAACCGTAACTTCTCTTTCATCACCAGCATTTAGTTTCGAAAGGCAGTCCATGTAAGAATAAACTTCGGTTACTTTACAATCGCCAATTTGCGTTAAAATATCGCCCGCCAAAATTCCTGCGTTTGCAGCTGGTCGGTTTTCGGTAACACCATCAATATGTAAACCGTCCTTTGTATCGGCATAATTTGGCATAATTCCTAAAGTTACCTTGTATTTTGGAACGGCTTTAGTTTGCGAAATTTTGGTTTTTGTGAATGGAACGTTTGATGAATTTCCGATTTCATTGGCAACTCCAAAAACATAGTTGGTAATCATTCTTGCTCCATCAAAATTTATTTTTTCAGTATCATCAGTTGGTTTGTGATAATCTTCGTGTGTTCCTGTAAAAAAGAATAAAACAGGAATATCTTTTAAATAAAAACTGGTGTGATCTGATGGTCCAACACCGGATTCATCCAAAGCCAAATTGAAACCTGCTGGTTTGTGTTTTTTCACTAAATCTGGGAAAATTGGAGAAGTTCCAATACCACCAACATTCAAAACTTTGTCTTTATTTAAACGACCCACCATATCCAAATTAATCATGGAAATTACATTCGGATATTTTGTTTTTACATTTTCTGCAAATTTTTTGGAACCGATTAAACCGTCTTCTTCACCGGAAAATAAGGCGAAAACATAGTTAACATTTTCTTTTAGTTTATTTTTTGCAAAAATTCTTGCCAATTCCAAAACTGTTGAAACTCCTGAAGCATTATCATCAGCTCCATTATGAATTTGACCGGCAGAATTGGCTAAAGTAGAATGGTGATGTTCATTTAAACCCAAATGATCGTAATGCGCACCAATAATAATGGTTTTATCAGCTTTGTTGTCCAAATAACCAATGACATTTCTTCCTTCCGTTTTAACAGAAGTGTTTTCATCATGCGGGTTGAGTTTTACAGAATATTCAAAAGGTTGAATTTCAGTATTTAACCCATATTTTTTCAGATTTTTCTCGATAAAAACAGCCGCTTTTTTTTCACCTTCACTTCCGGTTAAACGTCCCTTCAATTCATCAGAAGCTAAATATTTTACATGGTTTTTTAAATTTTCAGTATTGACGATTTCATTGGAGTCTCCTTCCACCCAATCTGCTATAAAAACATTGGTTTCATGAGGTTTTTCTGCATTTCTATTGCTGGAAAAAACCAATTTTTTACCATCAGGAGAAAACATTGGGAAAGCATTGAACTCACTTTCATACGTTAATTGGGTGACATTCTTTCCATCCAAATCCACCGAATAAATCTGAAAATCATAACCTCTGGTTGAATGATGATTCGATGAAAAAACAATTTTTTTATCTGAAGGATGAAAATAGGGAGACCAATTGGCTTTCCCGAGATTCGTAATTTGTTTTAAATCGGTTCCGTCAATATTCATCGTGTAGATTTCCATATTGGTTGGCGCTACCAAATTTTCATTCAACAACTGCTTATATTCTGAAATATCTTTTTCTGTTTTGGGGCGTGAAGATCGGAAAACCAATTTTTTGGAATCATGGGAGAAAAAAGCACCTCCATCATAGCCTAATCCTGAAGTTAATTGTTTTAAATTTTTTCCATCAATGTCCATTCTCCAAAGCTCCAAATCTCCACTTCTGGTGGAAGTAAAAACGATGTATTTTCCATCAGGTGAAACCACAACTTCTGCATCATATCCAGCTTCGTTGGTAAGTTTTTTTACAATATTTCCGGATAAATCGGCAATATAAATATCAAAGGAATCATAAATTGGCCAAAGATATTTTCCATCACTTCTTGGTGCTGGTTTTGGTGGACATTTCAAATCGGCTTCATGGGTTGATGCATACAAAATGTGTTTTCCATCCGGCATAAAAAAAGAACAGGTAGTTCTTCCGTTTCCTGTAGAGATCAATTTTAGATCTGAAGCATCTCCTTTCAAATTTTGTAAATCCATCAAATAAATTTGGTCGCAAGCTGCACCAAGTTGCGGATTGGTTACCTGAAGTGTCAGTTTATTATTGTCAGGAGAAAAATAAGCTTCTGCATTATCGCCACCAAAAGTGAGTTTTTTGATATTTTTTAGGTGAACTTCTTGTGCATCAATACTTAAAGAAAATAGAAAAAAGAATGCTGAAATTGTTTTCATTGAATTTTTATAAATCATTTTTTATCTTGATTTTTAGAGATTCAAAGATATTAATTATTACATGAATTCACTGTTAAAAGCCATTGTTGAAGCAAAATATTTCTATATTTGTAAAAACAAAAATCAATGCTTGTTATCGGAATTGCGGGTGGAACCGGAAGTGGAAAAACCACCGTTGTCAACAAAATTTTGCAAGGACTAAATGCTGAAGGTGTTAATGTTCTTTCCCAAGACAATTATTATCACGACAACCAGCATTTATCGCTTAACGAAAGAGAAGCGTTGAACTATGATCACCCAAAATCCATTGATTTTGAACTTTTATTAAAACATGTAAAAGCGTTGAAAAAGGGCGAAAATATTGAACAGCCTTTGTACAGTTTTGTTACACATTCCAGAACCGGAGATCATGTACAAGTGGAACCCAAAAATGTTCTTATTGTGGAAGGAATTTTGGTTTTAACAAATCAGGAATTGTTGAAAGAATATGATTTAAAAGTTTTTGTTCATGCCGATTCCGATGAAAGATTAATTCGAAGAATCAGAAGAGATACCCAAGAAAGAGGTAGAGATTTGAACGAAGTTTTACACCGTTATCAAACAACGCTAAAACCTATGCATTTGGAATTTATTGAACCTTCCAAAAATGAAGCAGATCTTATTGTTCCCAATATGCGCCACAACAGCGTTGCGATTGATTTTTTAACGACCGTTATCAATAATTCATTGAAAAAAGTTCATTAATGAAAGGTCAAGATTTAATTAAAGATATAAAACCGGTTTCACCCACGATGAAATGGGCGAAAAAATATATTTTTAACAAATATTTCATCACCATTTTTGCGTTTTTGGTTTGGATGGTTTTTTTCGACAGTACTTCATTTTTAGTTATTAATGAAATGAATGGCGAAATCAAAAAATACGAAAAACAGCTGGCTTATTATAAATCGGAATACGAAAAAAACGATCAGTTTTATAAAAAATTGATGAATAATAAAGAAGAAAAAGAAAAGTTTGCGCGCGAAAATTATTTCATGAAAAAACCGAATGAAGAGATTTTTATTTTGGTGGCAGACAGTTCCGCAATAAAACGAAATTCAGAAAAAAAATAATTCAACTTTCAATGCAGAAATGCTGCAATAAAAAATCCGAAAATGTTTGATAAAGTAAACCTGGAAGATTGGGAAAAACTCGTAAAAAAACAGTTGAAGACGGAGGATATTTACGATATTCTGAAAAAAGAAAATTTGGAAGGAATTTCTGTAAAACCTTATTATGATTCTGTTTCTCGTCCTTTAAAAAATCTTCCTAAGTGGGAAGAAAGTACGCATTTGGTGTCGAAATATCACGATAAAACAGACGAAAATATTTTTGCTTTTCTTCTCAACCAAAATGTGGAGGGACTTACCGAAAAAACAATTTTTATTAACAATAAAGATCTTGCGGAAGATCTTCGTCCTGAAGAAGAAAACACTTATTTTTCTTTAATTGATGTTTTTGAAGAGAATGCTGCGCATTTAGATGAGAATTTAGCCAAAGAACTTTTAGCCAAGGAATTTAGCAGAAATATCTGCATAGACATTTCTTTTCATCAAAATTCGGGAGCTGCCATCTATCAACAATTAGGAATTGCTTTGGCAAAAACTAAAGAACTGGTGGAAATTTTCGGTTCTGAAATTTTGAAAAAACTAATTTTTAAAGTAGCAATTGGAGGAAATTATTTTTTCGAAATTGCAAAAATTAGAGGTCTGAAATTGGTTTTTAACCAATATTCTAAAGAATTTGGAATGGATGAAATTCCCTACATTTTTGCGGAAACTTCATTGCGAAATAAAACTAAATCAGACGAAGAAAATAATTTAATTCGATCTACTTTAGAATTGGCTTCGGCGATGATTGGCGGTGCAGATGCGGTTTTTACCAATGATTTCAAATTGCAGAATGAAACGGAACTTTCAGAAGAAATTTCTTTCAAACAGCAAATTGTTTTGGCTTACGAAAGTATCATCAATGTTTTTGAAGACGGTGCCAATGGAAGTTACTACGTTGAAGATATCACTCAACAAATTGCAGAAAAATCTTGGAAACTTTTCATTGAAATAGAAGAATCCGGAGGTTATTTAGAGCTTTTGAAAAAAAGAATAATTCAGAAAAAAATCTATGAGCAAGCTGTAGAAGAACAAAAATGGGTGGAAGAAGGAAAAATAAAATTAATTGGCGCCAACCTTTATCCAAAATTAGAAAAAACCAAAACTGCCGAAGAAATGTATTCTGAAAAAGAAATTAAGGCAGTTCGTTGGGCGGAAATGTTAGAATAAAAGTGATTCCAAAAATTAGCAAGGAAATACAAAGTTTTATCAATGCAAATCTAGACGCAGATTTGCATTCTTTATTGTTGAAAAAATCTCCTTTTTCAGAAATTTCGATGAAGGATATAGTTCAGCAGATCAAAGGAAGAAAAGTGGCAGAAAAAAAGTTTCCTTTTCTGTTGAAAGAAGGAATTGTTTTTCCACCAAACCTCAATTTGGAGCAAGCCAGCTCAGAAGCTACAGGAAATTACAAAGCAAAATTGGTTTCTGGAAAAAAGATGCTGGATTTAACAACCGGTTTTGGTATTGATGCTTATTTTATTTCTCAGCATTTTGATGAAATTTCTTTGGTTGAACAAAACTTGGAACTTATAGAAATTGTTGAGAATAATTGGAAAGTTCTAAATAAAAAGGCCAATTTTATCAATCAAGAATTGGAGTTTTTTTTGGATAAAAATGAACAAGAATTTGATCTAGTTTATCTTGATCCTGCAAGAAGAGATGAAAACAAAAACAAAGTTTTCTTGTTGGAAGATCTTTCTCCAAATCTATTGGAAATTCAAGAGGAAATTTTGAAAATTTCGCAAAAAATATTGATTAAACTTTCGCCATTAATTGATATTTCATACTTAATTTCTGAATTAAAAAATATTGCGGAAATCCATATTGTAGCCGTAAAAAATGATGTTAAAGAGCTTTTGGTTTTAATCAATTCAAAAGAAATCTCTGAAAGAATATTGGTGAGATGTGTGAATTTAGAAACGGATGAACAAGACTTTAGTTTTTATTTTGATGAAATGTCTGCTGCGAAATCAACATTTAATGATCAAGGAAAATATTTATTCATTCCTAATAATTCGATTTTAAAAGCAGGTGCTTTTCATCTTATTTCTAAAAGATTTGGACTTAAAAAAATTCATCAGAATTCACATTTATATTTATCTAATGAGAAAAAAGAAAATTTTCCCGGACGAATTTTAGAAGTAATTTCTATTGATGCCAAAGAATTGAAAAAAGGGGAAAAATATAATATCATTTCCAAAAATCACCCTTTAAAACCCGAAGAAATTAAGAAAAAATACAAATTGCAAGACGGCGGAAATCAATATTTAATTTTTACTCAATCCGAAAAAGGGAAAATAATTTTAAAATCGGTCTGAAATTTTTGCGGAAACTGCTTAATTTCTTAATTTTGGGCAATTAAAAAATTCGGAATGAAAAAATATGCTTTTATTTTATTGGCTTCTGCAGCATTAGTGGGTTGTAAAAAACCACCGGTTGGTTCTAACAAAGGAGTTTTGAAATTGGAACCAGGAGTTGAAAGATACGATTCCCACGAAAGTAGAACGGGTGGAGTTAACGATCAAAAACATGGAACACATGAAACACATGGAGAAGCTGCGACTCATACAACAGAAGTAAAAGCGGAGGTGAAAGAAACAAAATAAAATTGCTGTTAAAGAATTTTTGAAGAATAAATGGAAAATCTTCTAAAATCGGAAAACGGCAATAAAGTATGCAACTGATGATTTTTCTTTAAAATAACCTGGGTGCAATTTACTCGCATAAACTTAAAATCAGTTTTTTACAAAATTAGAAGAAGTTTTAGGAGATCAAATTTCAAATCTTGCGAAATTTTAGAAAATTTATCTAAATAAAATAAATAATGAATGCCTTGCTGATGCGAGGCATTTTTTTTATTTTTGAATACTAATGAATCTTCATCTCATTTAAGTTTCATTTTTAAATTATCAAATACGATTACAATGCAGGAAACCCTCAATTACATCAGTGAAAATAAGCAAAGATATGTTGATGAACTTTTCGAACTTTTAAAAATTGCGTCAATTTCAGCAGATCCGGCTTATAAAGATGAAGTTTTAAAATGTGCTGAAGTTTGCGCTGAACACCTTAGAAATGCTGGAGCAGATGCTGTGGAAGTTTGTAAAACAGAAGGTTATCCTATTGTTTTTGGTGAGAAAATTCTTGATCAAAATTTGCCAACGGTTTTGGTTTACGGACATTATGATGTTCAACCACCAGATCCTTTAGATTTATGGAAAAAACCACCTTTTGAACCCTATATTGAAAAAACAGAACTTCATCCAGAAGGCGCTATTTTCGCCAGAGGTTCTGCAGATGACAAAGGACAGTTTTTTATGCATGTAAAAGCATTCGAAGCGATGATGAAAACCAATTCGCTTCCTTGTAATGTGAAATTTATTATTGAAGGAGAAGAAGAAGTGGGATCAAAAAGTTTGGAAGGATTTGTAAAAGAAAATACAGAAAAACTTTCTTGCGATTGTATTTTGATTTCAGATACCAGTTTATATTCAACAGAACAGCCTACCGTTACTACAGGTTTACGCGGATTAAGTTATGTGGAGGTAGAAGTGGAGGGTCCAAACAGAGATTTGCATTCTGGTTTGTATGGAGGTGCAGTTCCTAATCCAATTCATGTGCTTTCAAGGATGATTGCTGATTTAATTGATGAAAACGGACACATTACAATTGACGGTTTTTATGATAATGTTTTGGTAGTTTCTGATGAAGAAAGAGCGGATATGAACAAACTGAAAGACGATCAGGAAGAATTTAAAAAATCCATTGGTTTAGAAGGGGTAGAAGGTGAGAAAGGATATACTACTTTAGAGAGAACCTCCATTCGTCCAACTTTAGATTGCAACGGAATTTGGGGCGGTTATACCGGAGAAGGTGCAAAAACAGTAATTCCTTCAAAAGCTTTTGCTAAAATTTCCATGCGTTTGGTTCCTTATCAAACACCGGAAGAGATTACAGAAAAATTTCAAAAATATTTTGAAAAAATCGCTCCAAGCAATGTTAGAGTAAAAGTAAATCCACATCATGGAGGGATGCCTTATGTTTTGCCAAGTGATACTAAAGAGTTTTTAGCAGCTAAAAATGCAATGGAAAAAGCTTTCGGAAAAGAAGTTCTACCATTTAGAAGTGGCGGAAGTATTCCGATAACAGCAATGTTCGAAAAAATATTGAATGCCAAATCAGTTTTGATGGGATTTGGGTTGAGTTCTGACGCAATTCATTCTCCAAATGAACACTACGGACTCTTTAATTTTTATAAAGGCATTGAAAGTATTCCGTTATTTTTTGAGGAATATTCAAAAAAATAATATTTCACATGGTTTTGAAATAAAAAATCACCTATTTTAATTTAATTTTTTATTGATTCAATAATTTATTGATTTAACATATTATTTGTTTGTCAAATGATAAATTATATTTATTTTTACCTTAATTAATTTTTAAATTTTATAACATGAAAAAAGTTTTACTTTCTGTTTTTTTAGCTTCAGTTGCATTTATTAATGCACAAGTAAGTTATGGCTTTGAAGCACCTACATACACGACGACCAATATTGCAGGTCAAAATGGTTGGGGTGGTACGTCTGGAACTTATATTGCACAAGTAAGTAATGCTATGGCAAATCCTGGCACTCAATCGCTCAAACTTACAGGTAATAACGGTACGGTACATACAGCTGCCGGAGCAATTAGTCCAACATCAGAAGTTTTACCAGATGCATCTGGAAAAGTTACAGTTGTATTTAACGCTTATTTTGTTACTGCTACTACAGCTGGAAACGAGTCCGATTTTTTCTTTTCTGCACAATCCCCTGCAGAGTCAACAATAAATGCTAGAATGCATTTTACTTGGGACGGAAATATTCGAGTAATTGATGGAGCAACACCAGCGTATGTTGATACAACAGTAGATTTTACTAAAGATGCATGGCATTCATATAGAATTGAATTAGATTTCACTGCAGATGTTGCTAAATATTATCAAGACAATGTTTTAATATATACTGGTGGAGTTGTTGGAGGAACAAAAGTAGGTAATCTAGCAATTACTAATGATAATTATGATAGTGCTGCTTATTTTGATGGAATTTCTTACTATGCAGGATCTTTGTCTACAACTGAAGTTTCAAATAAGAAGATTGGAATATCATTCTATCCTAATCCAACTTCTGATTTCTTAAATATTAAAACAGACAGCAAAATTAAATCGGTTTCTGTATTTGATATGAGTGGTAGAAAAGTGAAAACTAGCTTCGAAAACAATGTTCTTAATGTGAAAGATCTTCAAACTGGAACTTATATTATCAATGTTGATACAACAGATGGTAAATTCTCAGAAAGATTCATCAAAAAATAATTTTTGAAATCTATAAACTTAACGCCTCAATTTTTTGGGGCGTTTTTTTATTTTTTAAATTGTCAGTTTATATATAAATCAGTAATTTTAATGCCTTGAATAATAAATGATTAAATATATTATGCATGCATAATATATTTTTTCTTTATCTTTACGAACAGTAAAAAAAGAAAATCTATATATGAAAATTTTAGTTTGTATTAGTAGTGTTCCGGATACTACTTCCAAAATTAATTTTACCGCAGATAAATCTGCATTCGACAAAAATGGAATACAATGGGTAATTAATCCATTGGACGAATTTGCATTAACCAAAGCGGTGAATCTTCAAGCTAATGGAGCTACAGTTACAGTATTAAATGTTGGTAGTATTGAAACCGAAGCTGTTATTAGAAAAGCTTTAGCTATTGGTGCTAATGATGCCATCAGAATTAATATGGAACCTAAAGATAGTTTTTCTACTGCTAAAGAAATTGCAGCAGTTGCTCAAAATGGTGGTTATGATTTAAT
The DNA here is from genome assembly GCA_023420435.1 of Bacteroidota bacterium. Lineage (GTDB taxonomy): Bacteria > Bacteroidota > Bacteroidia > Flavobacteriales > Weeksellaceae > JAEXBA01. The sequence continues at coordinate 4,062 of JAEZWE010000021.1, read as the reverse complement.
TCTTTGTGGAAAAGAATCTATTGATTACAACGGAGGTTCTGTTCCGGGAATGCTAGCTCAACTTTTAAATATCCCATTTGTCAATGCTTGTGTAGGTTTAGAAGTGAACGGTGCTGAAGCAAATGCAGTTCGGGAAATTGATGGTGGTAAAGAAACAGTTTCTGTAAAACTTCCGGCAGTTATTGCTGGACAAAAAGGAATGGTGGACGAAAAAGATCTTATTATTCCCAATATGAGAGGAATTATGACGGCAAGAACAAAACCTTTGCAAGTTCAGGAACCAACTTCTGCAACTGTAAAAGTGGATGCTGTTTCTTTTGATAGTGTACCACCAAGAGCAAGTGTAAAAATGGTTTCTCCGGATAATCTTGATGAATTGGTAAGAATGCTTCACGAAGAGGCGAAAGTAATTTAATTTTCAACTTTTAAAAATTTTAAAAATGTCAGTATTCGTATACGCAGAAAATATTAACGGAGTTTACAAAAAAGCAGCTTTTGAAGCAGTATCTTATGCAAAAGCTATTGCAGATCAGTTAGGTGAAACTGTTACAGCGATTTCAATAAATCCAACTGATTCTTCAGATTTACTTTACAAATATGGAGCTAGCAACGTCATCAATGTTAAAGATGATGGTTTAAAAAACTTTAGCGCAAAAGCTTATGCACAAGCAGTTAATGAGGTGGCTAATGGTAATATTATCGTTTTTCCTCACACTGTCGATGCTTCTTCAGTAGCACCAATGTTAGCTATTTCTAAAGATTTTTCATTAATTACCAATGCTTTGGAAGCTCCTGAAAGTCTTTCACCATTTCAAGTAAAGAGAAAAGCTTTTTCTGGAAAAGGTTTTATGCATGCAAAAGCTGAAGGAAATGGTGTTATTGTAACCGTTTCACAAAATGCTTTTGGAGTTAAGGAAAATGCAGTTTCAGGGTCCGAAGAAATAAAAAATTTAAAGGTTTCAAACGATGATACTAAAGTTATTTCTCACGAACAAAGTTCAGGAAAATTAGACCTAAAAGAAGCTGAAGTAGTAGTTTCTGCTGGTCGTGGAATGAAAGGTCCCGAAAATTGGGGAATGATTGAAAATTTAGCCAATGTTTTGGGTGCTGCAACAGCTTGTTCAAAACCAGTTTCTGATATTGGTTGGAGACCTCATACTGAACACGTAGGACAAACCGGAAAAGCCATTTCTCCAAATTTGTACATTGCTGTAGGGATTTCTGGAGCCATTCAACATTTGGCTGGGGTCAATTCTTCTAAAACAATTGTAGTGATAAATAGCGATCCAGAAGCTCCTTTCTTTAAATCTGCAGATTATGGAGTGGTTGGTGATGCGTTCCAAATTATCCCAGCTTTAACCGAAAAAATAAAAGCAATAAAAGGTTAATTTTCAAATTTTCCTTTGAATACAAAACCGGAAAGTAATTTTTCCGGTTTTTTAATGTGAAAATATTAGGTAATGTATGCTAAAATCCTTAGTTTTCAAATTCAAGAATGTTAAATTTGAATTATATTTGTTGAATGGATTATAAACAACTTGTCATACGTGGGATTTCCTACAGTCAAACGCAATCCGGAGCTTACGCATTGTTGTTGGAGCACGAAGAAACCAATGTAAAACTTCCGGTAGTTATTGGTAATTTCGAAGCGCAGTCAATTTCTTTAGGTCTGGAAAAAGATATTCATCCGCCAAGACCTTTAACGCACGATCTTTTTTCAAAATTTGTTACTTCTTGCAGTTTTACTTTAACATCGGTTATCATTTATCAAATTGTAGACGGAGTTTTTTTCTCAAACATTAATTTTAAAAATAATTCCAGCGGAGAAGAGTTGATTTTGGATGCCAGAACTTCCGATGCTGTGGCTATGGCAGTTCGTTTCGATGCACCGATTTTTACCACAGATCAAGTGCTGAATGAAGCAGGAATTTTATTAGAAATTGAAGATAAAACGGCAGAAACGAATTTTAAGGAAGAAACTGTGGATGAGAATTTGAGTGCCATGTCCATGGAAGAATTACAAAAATTGTTGGATAATGCCGTGAAAGAAGAAGATTATGACACCGCCATGGAAATTCAAGAAGAAATAAAGCGCAGAAAAAAGAAAATAGATTAAAATTTCACAATAAATTATGAATTTAAAATTACGTTTAACTATACTTAGCTTTTTACAATTTTTTGTTTGGGGAGCTTGGTTAATAACCATTGGTGTTTATTGGTTCGGAACAAAACAATGGGGTGGTGCAGAATTTGGTGCTGTTTTTTCAACTTTGGGAATTTCTTCCATTATTATGCCTGCCTTAACAGGAATTATTGCGGATCGTTGGATGAATGCTGAAAAACTGTACGGAATTTTGCACATTCTTTATGGAATTACTTTGCTTTTTCTTCCTCAGGTTTCAGATCCTGATCAATTTTTTTGGGTGATGTTAATTGCAATGCTTTTTTATATGCCTACTATTTCACTTTGTAATTCCATTTCATACTATATTCTTAAAAATAATGATTACGATGTAGTGAAGGTTTTTCCTCCAATTCGTGTTTGGGGAACTGTAGGTTTTATTGTTGCTATGTGGATGACAAATCTTACAGGGAATAAAGAAACAGGAAATCAATTTTATATCGCTGCATTTTTTGCCATTTTATTAGGAATTTATTCATTTACACTTCCAAAATGTCCGCCACAAAATTCAATTCCTAAAAATGCTACGGTTTTAGAAAAATTGGGATTAAATTCACTATCCCTTTTCGCTAATGGTAAAATGGCGATGTTCTTTTTCTTTTCCATGTTTTTAGGAGCAGCTTTGCAGCTAACCAATATGTACGGAGATGCTTTTCTTTCAGATTTTGGAAAAATGCCGGAATATGCAGAAAGTATTGTGGTGAAAAGATCTACCTTAATTATGTCTATTTCTCAAATTTCCGAAACTTTATTCATCTTGGCAATTCCTTTCTTTTTAAGAAGATTTGGAATTAAAAAAGTAATGTTGATCTCCATGTTTGCTTGGGTTTTAAGATTTGGATTTTTCGCTTACGGAACGCCGGAAGGTTTTGGTTTAATATTAATTCTTTTGTCTTGTATTGTTTACGGTATGGCTTTCGATTTTTTCAATATTTCAGGATCTCTTTTTGTTGAAACGACGACAGATTACAAAATACGTTCTTCAGCACAAGGTTTATTTATGATGATGACCAATGGTTTTGGAGCCGTTTTTGGAAGTTTGGTTTCAGGTTGGATGATTCAAAAGTATTTTACTGTAGAAAATGGGGACAAAATGTGGTATGAAATCTGGCTCATTTTTGCTGTATACGCACTAGTTATTGCAATATTATTTGCAATATTTTTCCGTCACAAGCATAATCCTCAAGAAGTTGAGAATGTAAGTCACTAAAGTTTAAGAAAACAATTCGATAGATAAAAACACACTTTTTCAAGTGTGTTTTTTTTCGTAATTTGGCGAAGCAAAATTTTAAATAAAATAATTAAAATAGTATGAAAGAAGTATTCATTGTTTCCGCGGCTAGAACACCGATGGGAAGTTTTATGGGAAGCCTTTCCACAGTTCCTGCAACAAAATTGGGAGCTACCGCAGTAAAAGGAGCTTTGGAAAAAATAAATCTTGATCCAAAACAGGTTCAGGAAATTTATATGGGAAATGTTTTACAGGCTGGTGAAGGTCAAGCTCCGGCTCGTCAAGTTGCTTTGGGAGCAGGACTTTCAGCTGAAACACCATCAACAACCATTAATAAAGTTTGTGCTTCAGGAATGAAAGCAGTGATGATGGCTTCGCAAGCTATTAAAGCAGGTGATGTTGACGTAATTGTCGCTGGAGGTATGGAAAATATGTCAGCTGTTCCACATTATTTTTCTGCTAGAAATGCTACAAAATTAGGAGATGTGAAAATGCAGGACGGAATGGTTTTGGACGGATTAACGGACGTTTATAACAAAGTTCACATGGGTGTTTGTGCGGAAAAATGTGCGAAAGATTATGAATTTTCTCGTGAAGATCAAGATAATTTTGCCATTGAATCCTACAAAAGATCAGCAAAAGCTTGGAG
>JAEZWE010000016.1 GCA_023420435.1 Bacteroidota bacterium | reverse complement strand
AACCAAAACACGGCTTCCATACAACCCACGAATCACCGGTTTTGTAATGGAATTTCCTGTTTTTAAAGTATTTACGCCCGAAATTTTAGCCAAAAGATTTCCCAGATTTTCGTTGGAATTTCTTTCGATTTCTTGGACTTCTAATGTTTGAATTTGCTTTACAGCACTGGTTTTGTGCGGAGAATGAATGGTGACTTTTTCAATTTCTTCGGCGTGATGTTCCATGGAAATTTCCAACGTTAAATTTTTATTGACGTTTATATTTTCCTCATAATTCTCACATTGAAGATGGGTTATGAAAAGGGTATAATTTCCTTGCGGGATTTTAAAAAAAGTAAATTCTCCATTTTCGTTCGTTGTTGTGGAAAAATTTCCCAGACTTACTTTTGCTGATGACAAACTGCTGTTGTCGTGCAAATCGACTACTTTTCCTTTTACCGAAAAAGTATTTTGTGCAGATAAAGAGGTTAATCCACAAAGGAAAAATACCATTATCCTGAATAATAGTTTCATTAAAATGTATTTAAGAAGGTTAATTTTGATTGTCAATTCCAAAAACTCAATGCATCGAGAATTGTAAATTAAAAAAGTTCTCAATACGTTCCGAATTTTCGGAACTACTCGAAGTGACAGAATTTTAAATTGACATTTTAGGCCAAAGAATTTGGTGGACCTCTTAAATAAAAAAGGAATAATTGAGTGGAATAAGATGTGAAATGGTGTCCAAAATTTTCCTGTTGAAAAACCTCAACGGATTGAAATTCAAAACTGAAGTTTTCACCAAAAAAAACCTTTCCTTCATGAAGAAAATGGCAGGAAAGACACTGATCGAATTGATGCTCTAAGTCAGATGAAGAAACTGATTTTCCAATTTTTTTGAAGTTGAATTTTTTAGAATAATCATTACTCCCGTGTTCATGAAAATTTTGCGAAAACAACGCCACGAACAAATACACTCCCAAAAGGATTATACTGAACCAAGTTTTATGTTCTCTCTTGAATTTCACGTTACAAAAGTATAAAAAAATTAATTTTTCAAAATTGCAAACCGTTTTTTCTAAATTTAAAGCTAAAAATACAAAATTTTACTCTTCGATTTGCAGGGCAATATCTTCCCATTCCTGCATTACGTTTTGCAATTCTGCTTTTAGTTTTTCATATTTTTTCAGTTCTTCTGGTGAAGGATTTTTTTCTGAAAAATATTTTTCTAATGTTTCAATTTCAGTTTCGTATTCTGAAATTTTTTCTTCGCTTTTTTTCAATTTGTTTTGAAGTTGCTTTTTTTCTTTAGTTTGAAAATTTGAAGCGGTTTGAGCGTTTGAATTTGGTTGAATTTGGTTGAATTCATTTTCCTCAACTTTTTCCTCAACCTTAGTCTTTACCTCAATCTTATTCTCCAATTTCGCTTTTTCTATGGAAATTTCGCGGATGCTTTCTTTCTGTCTATATTCCAAATATTCATCAATATTTCCGAGAAATTCTTTCATTCTTCCATCACGGAATTCAAAAATTTTATCTGCTAAACCTTGCAAAAATTCACGGTCGTGAGAAATGACGATTAATGTTCCTTCAAATTTATTCAGCGCCAATTTGATAATTTCTTTCGATTGAATATCCAAATGGTTTGTCGGTTCATCCATAATCAACGTGTTGAACGGACGAAGCAACAGTTTACAAAGCGCTAAACGGTTTCTTTCTCCACCAGATAAAACCTGTGTTTTTTTCTGAACATCTTCACCGGAAAACAGAAAACTTCCCAGCAAATCCCGAACCCGAGGTCTGGTTTCTTCGGTTGCAGCATCTTCTGCTTCTTGTAAAACCGTTTTTCCTGGCGTTAAAACTTCCTCTTGATTTTGGGCGAAATAACCGATGTTTACGTTATGACCTAACTTCCAATCGCCTGAAAAATCTTTAATTTCTCCGGCTAAAATTTTAGCTAAAGTTGTTTTTCCCTGTCCATTTTGTCCGAGAAGTGCAATACGATCTCCGCGTTCTATAAAGAAATCTACCTCATCAAAAATCTGTTTTTGTCCGTAAGCTTTTCCTAAATTTTCGGCTTCAAAAATTACTTTTCCCGGTGTTAAAGATTGTACAAAACGGATATTGAATTTGGAAACATCTTCATTATCGATTTCGATTCTATCAATTTTTTCTAATTTTTTAATTAAAGACTGTGCAAAACTTGCTTTGGTTGCAGAAGCACGAAAACGGTTGATATTATCTTCCATTTGTTTGATTTCCGCATCCTGATTTTTCTTTGCCTGCTCTAATTTTTCGCGTCTTTCAGCTCTTAATTCTAAATATTTTGTGTAATTAGCTTTGTAGTCATCCACTTTTTTGTTATTCACATCAAAAGTTCGGTTACAAACGGCGGTCATAAATTGTTTATCGTGAGAAACCAAAACGATAGCTCCTCGATAATCTTTCAAAAAATTTTCAAGCCAAATGATGGATTCCATATCCAAATGGTTGGTAGGCTCATCCAGAAGTAATAAGTCGTTATTTTGAAGAAGGAGTTTCGCAAGTTCAATTCGCATTCTCCAACCTCCTGAAAAAGTGTCGGTAATTCTTTCAAAATCATCTGCTTTGAAACCTAAACCTAGCAAAACTTTTTCAACATCGCCTTCCAAATTGTAGGCATCATGATGATGAAGAAGATCATTAAGATCCGTCATTTTGTGAATTAAATCGCTGTAAGCATCACTTTCATAATCCGTTCTTGTAGTTAACTGTTCGTTGACATATTCGAGTTCTTTTTTCCAGGAATTGATTTGTTCGAAAGCCTGCAAAGTTTCGTCCCAAACTGTTCTTCCTTTAACAAATTCCAAATCTTGTTTTAGAAAGCCAATGGTGATATTTCCTTCGGGAACGACATTTCCTTCAAAGAAATTGATTTCTCCGGAAAGAATTTTCAAAAGAGTGGATTTTCCGGCTCCGTTTTTTCCCACCAAACCAATTTTATCATCTCTCTTGATGGTAAAATTAACGTCGCGAAACAGATAATTTCCTGCGTGATGAAGTCCTAAACCTTGAACTGAAAGCATTTTTATAAGTTAGATATGATATTGGAAAATTCCGGGTGCAAAAATAAGGATAAAAAAAATGCCGAAGAAAAACTTCGGCAAAATATAGGTTATCTATTTTTTATAATTCTAAAGTGATGGGAATCAACATTTCCAAATCGGCATTTTTCAATTGTTTGATATCCATTTTCTTTCCTTGAAATTTTTTGAAAACCTCCATCGCTGCGAAATTGAAAGAAGAATTTTCACCTATTGCGGAAATATTCTGTAAAATCCCATTATCATCAATATCTAAAGAAAGCAGTGTGGTCATTTTTCCTTTTCCTACTACATTATCGAGATTGATGTATTCTTCAACGTAAATATTCAAAAGGTCTGCAACAGCGAGATTTTTTAATTCCTTAGAGTTAAAATCGAACTCGGGTCTTTCGTTGATATTTTCGATTTCAGAGGATGTTAAACTTGCAAATCTGAAACCTGAATTCTGTGCGTAAAAAAATGTCGAAAGACAAAATAAGATTAAAAAAAAATTCCTTTTCATAGCGATTTAATTTGATTGATTAGTACTTCGACGAACTAACAATACAAATGTCTATATAAATGAACAGAAACTACTTACAAAATTAAAATTCAATTTTATATAATCTGAATTACATCCCAAAATCCACTTTAAAGAGAGGTTTTATCAACGATTTGAAATTTAGTTTCTGAAATTTTTGAAGGATTCTCCAGCATGAAATTTTTTGCATTTAGAAATTCTGTCAACAACGTTCTCATCTGTTCTGCAGCCACTTCAGGAAGGTGAGATTTTTTTGCAGCTTCTATAACCTGTTGTTTGGAATTTTGCTGAATTTTTGCCAAATCGTCTTTACTGAACAAATTAAAAAACTGCTCTTCGATATTGTAGTATTTATAATCGGTTTCGGTTGATAAAATTTCCGGAGCAGGAAATTCTGTGAGTTTTACTTTTTTGTTGATTTCGTCAATTTCCCATTTCAGTTTTTCAAAATCGTAGCCTACTAAAACTTTTGCCTGAACAATCACCAAAGCTTTCTTTTTCTGAGGAATAAAATTGAATAATTTACTGGATTCTTCATAATTATATATTTCATTGAAATGACCTTCCGCCGAAACAATTTTAAAAACTTTCCGCATGCTTTCTGCAATTGTGTGCGAACTTTCCTTAATTACCGGAGGTTCTGATTTTAATTTTCCGGAAGCTAAAAACACGATGATGCCTCCTAAAAATAATCCTATAGTGAGCATTAATATAACCATCAATCCACTATTGATAGCATCGGTTTGTAAAATTTGATATCCAACTAATCCTAAAATAAGCACTCCTAAAATGCCTAAAACCCAAAGAATTATTTTTATTTTTTTGAAATTCATAAAACCAATTTAGACAAAATTAAGCAATAAGATTTATTTCTATTTTAGTGAAAAGATCTTAAAAATTAGTGGAAAAATTTTAAAAAATGATTTCTGAGGAAAAAAGTGTTTGAGTATTTTTAAGATACCAACAAACTGCAACCCCGAATATCGGAATGATCAATCCTGCCCAAAACTTGAAATTTTCTTCCTTCCTTCTTGCCCAAATCCTGTGTTGCAATAAAGCTACAGGAATTTTGGTTGGCTAAATCAATGATATTAATCGCTCCATTTTTTCCATCTTGCACATACGAAAAAGGATCTTCTGTATTTCTGATCAAAATCCGCATCCAGTTTGGCGCTTCATAAATATTTCCACCTAAAGAATAGGCTTGAGAGAGCAATTCCGTCATGGAATACTCCGAAAAAATTCGTTCTGTTCCGAATCCATTTTTTAAAATTTTCAGAAGTTCATCTTTGGTCATTTCTTCTTTTCTGCCTTTCATTCCGCCGGTTTCGATAATGGTAAGTGAATGAGTGAATAAGTGAATGAGTGAATTCGATTGCTTGTTTTGCTCGGATTGACAATAGTCAAGAAAATCCAAAAGTGCGAAAGAAACTCCGAAAAGGATGACTTTTTTATCTTTTAAATTTTTTAATAAGTCCAATAATTCTGCATGATTGTAAAGAAAATATCCATTTTCAGGTTTCCCGGATTTTTTCATGAGAAAATCAACCATATAAATTAAAGAGGAATGCGGATTTTCGGAATAATTCGGCAACAATCCGAGAAAAATTAAATCTTCCGGTTTTCCAATAAATTGTTCAAAACTTCGGTAAATACTTTCTTCATATAAAGAAAAATCGGCAATAAAATGTTTGGACCTGGTTTGAATTTGTGTAGTTCCTGAACTTTGAAAAAAGTTTGATTTTTCAAAATTTTGATTTAAAACCACATGGTTTTTGAACATTTCAATCGGAAGAAATGGAATTTTCTCAACTTCATCTATTTCATTTGGATTGATTTTTAAATAATCAACAAATTTTTGGTAAACATCCACATTTTCATATTGATACAGAAAAGTTTCCAAACACATTTTTCGGAAATCTTCTTCAGTTTTTATGTTGAAAAGTGAATTAATTTTCGAAAGTTTTTAATTGAAATTTATTTCCATCAAAAACCCCGAAAGTGAAATAAGAAATCCAATCTCCCAAATTCACATATTTTGCATCTGTAGTGCTGAGTGAAGTCGAAGCATCCTTTTTCAAATCTAAAACCAATGGTAAATGTCGGTGTCCATAAATAAAGAAATCAAAATGCTCCGATTTCAGTTTTTGTTTGGAATACAGGATAAGAAATTCTTTGTCTTCTCCTAAAAATTCTTTGTCTTCCTCACCGGAAATCATTTTATTTTTGGTGGAGAAATAAATGGCAACTTTCATCGCAATATCGGGATGAAGCCATTTAAAAGCCCATTGCGCAATAGGATTGGTAAACAATTTTTTCATTCTTTTGTACCCTTTATCGCCGGGTCCAAGTCCATCTCCATGCGCAAGGAGAAATTTTCTTTCAGAAATTTCAAAATATTGTTTGCTAAAGAAAACCTTACATCCAATTTCATCTTCAAAATAGCTTTTCATCCATAAATCATGATTTCCTACAAACATAAAAAGCTCAATTCCAGAATCTTTAAGTTCTGCCAATTTTCCTAAAACCCGAACATACCCTTTTGGAATAACATGATTCCACTCATGCCAAAAATCGAATAAATCGCCCATTAAAAAAAGAACTTGGGCATCTTTTTTAATTTCGTTCAGCCAATTAATAAATTTTTGTTCTCTTAATTTACTTTCAGAAATTGACGGAGCCCCAAAATGTTGATCGGAACAGAAATACGCTTTCTTATTGTTTTCAAGAGTAATCTTATGTAACATGCTTTGAAAAATTACTGCAAATATAATGAACAAAAAAAGCCAGAAAAAATTCCGGCTTTATGATGTGAATATTTTTATCCACCATTTTTGTCTTTGATGCAAAATTAAATAAAAAAACAGCACAACCAAACAATTGTTAGTTTTTTTCACAATCTTGTCAATTACTTTCTTTTTAGTTTTCTTCAGCAAACCATTCTCCGTAAGAATTTTCGGTTTCATGAAGTTTCAGATAAGCCAATTGAATATCGCCTGAAAGCCGGTTTTTAATTTTTGAAGCAATTTCGTAGAGCATATTTTCGCAAGTTGGCTGAAAGTTACAATAAATCACTTTATGACCTCTGTTTTCCAATTCTTTTCCCAATTCTTGATGTGGAGATCTGGCGTTAATTAAAACCGAATGATCCCAATGATCTACAATTTCTTCTTTAACAATTTTCTTGATGTCGCCAAAATCTACGACCATTCCATTTTTTGGATTTTCCAGATCATTGATGGGATTTCCTTTTAACGTCACAAAAAGTTTGTAGGAATGTCCATGCATATTTTTACATTTTCCGTCATAATTGTACAAAACATGGGCGGTTTCGAAAGTAAAGATTTTGGTAATGCGAATCATTTGGCAAAGATAGGGAAAGTTGGGAGAAGGAAGGAGGAAGTTGGAAGCGTGAAGTGCAACGCAATAAAAATCTCCTTCAAAAAAAATGAAGGAGACTTTTACAATTAAAAATAATTTATGGATTGAATCTGTGTTGATTAATGAAACTGCTCTTCTTCTGTTGAGCCTGCCAAAGCCGTAGTAGAAGCATTTCCGGAAGTCACCACCGTTTGAACAGTATCAAAATATCCGGTTCCCACAAAACTTTGGTGTTTTACCGCACGGAATCCTTTTGCCTGCAATGCAAACTCTCTTTCCTGAAGTTCGCTGTAACCTGC
>JAEZWE010000246.1 GCA_023420435.1 Bacteroidota bacterium | reverse complement strand
CATTATATTTCCCAACAGAGGAATTTAATGTGGCAGAAAACAACCTGCAATTTCATGATATTCCTCTAATGGAAGTCGTCGAGAAATTCGGAACTCCTTTGAAATTCAATTATTTGCCGAAAATTTCGATGAACATTCAGCGTGCTAAAGCATGGTTCAAAGAAGCCATTGAAAAAAACGAATACAAAAAAGGTTACCGTTATTGCTATTGTACCAAATCCAGTCATTTTAAATTTGTTTTAGATGAAGCCCTAAAAAATGATATTTCCATTGAAACTTCTTCTGCTTATGATATGGACATCGTAAAATCGCTTTATGATGAAGGTAAATACGATAAAAGCATTGAAGTAATTTGTAACGGTTTCAAAACAGACGATTATTTACAAAAAATTGCGGATTTAATTAATAACGGTTTTCAAAATATTACCCCAATTCTGGATAATTATCGAGAGTTGGATAAGCTTACAGAAAGTATTGATACCACTTTTGATATAGGAATTAGAATTGCTTCCGAAGAAGAACCAAAATTTGAATTTTATACGTCAAGATTGGGCATTGGTTATAAAGATATTATTCCATATTATTCCCAAAAAATTGCAGAACATCCTAATGCAAGGCTGAAAATGCTGCATTTTTTCATCAATACAGGGATTAAAGACACGGCGTATTACTGGAACGAACTTTACAAATGTCTTCGCGTTTATGCCCGTTTGAAAAAAATTGCTCCGGAAGTGGATTGTTTAAATATTGGTGGCGGATTTCCTATTAAAACGTCTTTAAATTTTGATTACGATTATCAGTATATGGTAAACGAAATTGTTTCACAAATCAAAAAATTCTGTGAAGAAGAAGGCGTAGAAGAACCAAACATTTACACCGAATTTGGAAGTTTTACGGTTGGAGAAAGTGGCGGACATTTATACAAAATTATTTCTCAAAAACGTCAAAACGACCGAGAAAAATGGAACATGATTGATTCTTCTTTTATGACGACACTTCCTGATACTTGGGCGATTTCCCGTCACTTTATTATGCTTCCTTTAAACCGTTGGGATGATACATACGAAAGAGTTTTCCTTGGTGGATTAACTTGCGATTCCGATGATTACTATAATTCTGAACAGCATACCAACGCGATTTATTTGCCTGTTTTCAGCGATACAAAACCTTTATACATCGGATTTTTCCATACCGGAGCTTATCAGGAAACCATTGGCGGTTATGGTGGAGTTCATCACTGTTTGATGCCGCAACCGAAGCATATTTTAATTAACAAAGACGAAGAAGGAAATTTCACCTACGAAGTTTTCCGAGAAGAACAAAAACCGGAAGAAGTTTTGAAACTTTTAGGATATTAAAAATTAGAAAGCCACAAATTTTAAAATTGTGGCTTTTTATTTTAAAAATATTTGGAAATTTTCTCTAATCTCAATTCTTCAAAATCATAAACTAAAATATCCGCAGTGGTATAATCTTGTAATTTTGAGTGTTCACTTGCAAAAGCAGCTACAAAAATTTCGGCAGCATTGGCGGCTTTTATTCCGTTAGTTGAATCTTCAATCACCATGCAGTTTTCTTTTAATTCGCCACTGAGTTCTGCGGCCAAATCAAAAATTTCGGGATGTGGTTTGGATTCCTTTAAATCTGCACCACTAATTTTAGCAATAAAATATTTTTCCATATCAAATTTTTCAAAAACCCAATTAATGGTATTCATGTGTGCGGAAGAAGCCAAAACCAATTTCACATCATTTTCAAAATAATGGAGAATTAAATCTTTTACACCGGAAATCAAATCAAAATCAGGATCGGTATCAAAATAATGTTTGAAATAATTTCTTTTTATGGAAGCCAAATCTTTCCATTCGATTTCAAGATGAAAGCGGTTTATTAGCGTTTCACAAACTTTTTGTGTCGAAGATCCTGTGAAAGAGGAATACAGTTCTTCTTCAACCATAATTCCAAAGTCTTCAAACATTTTAAAATACGCTTTTCGGTGAAGTGGTTCTGTATCCACAATAACACCGTCCATATCGAAAAGAACTGCTTTTAAGGGCATTTGAAAGAAATTTTTGCAAAAATAACTATTTAGTTTGATATCGTTTGAATGTTTGAATTTGTTTGATACCATTTCAAACTCTCAATTAACATCAAATCCAATCAAACAAATTTCCATTATCTTTGCGCAACATTGAATTTTGAACTTTAAACATTGAAATAAAAATGAAAACATACGCAGGAATTCCGGAAGAAAACGCAACGCTCGAAAACTCAAAAGTAATGTTGGTTACCGTTCCTTACGACGGAACTTCCACTTGGGGAAAAGGTGCAGATAAAGGGCCTGAATTATTTTTGGACGCCTCAGAAAATATGGAACTTTTCGATATCGAAACCAGAACAGAACCTTATTTGGAAGGCGTTTGGTTAGCCGGAGAAATTTCTGAAAATTCTTCTCCTGAAGCCATGACAGAAGCAGTTTATCAAAAGACCAAAGAAATGTTGACGAACGAAGGAAAGTTATTTACACTTTTTGGTGGTGAACATTCAGTTTCTATTGGTTCCATTCGTGCAGTTGGAGAAAAATTTGAAAATTTAACGGTGCTTCAATTGGATGCTCATACCGATTTGCGTCCGGATTTTCATGGTTCTACCTCTAATCATGCTTGTGCGGTTTTTGAGGCTTCACAAAAATTAAATTTAGTACAAGTAGGGATTCGTTCTTGCGATGTGGAAGAAATGCAATATGTTCCTGAAGGACAATGTTTTTGGGCACATAAAATTGCAAAAAAAGAAGATTGGAT
>JAEZWE010000243.1 GCA_023420435.1 Bacteroidota bacterium | reverse complement strand
GTCCCATTACCGCACCGAAAAGTGCAAGTAACACATATTTAAAATTATATTTGTTTCCGAAAGATTCTTTCAACGGATTGCTGGAAGTTTTTCCTTCTTTTTTCGCTTTGGCAAAAAGCGGCGATTCCTTCATATTTCTTCGGATAATGTAGGAAACTACCACCATTAAAATTGAAATCCAAAATGGAACTCTCCATCCCCAAGAATCGAATTCTTCCGCACTTAATGAAGTTCTGGTAACCATAATCACAATCAGGGAAACAAATAAACCAACGGTTGCCGTGGTTTGGATCCAGGAAGTCCAATATCCTCTTCGGTGTGGTTGCGCATATTCTGCAACATAAGTTGCAGCGCCACCATATTCACCACCTAAAGCCAAACCTTGTAATAATCTTAAAATTAAAACCAAAACCGGCGCTAAAAATCCGATGGTTTCATAAGAAGGAATACAACCGATGAGAAAGGTGGAAAATCCCATGATTAATAACGTAACCAGGAAGGTGTATTTTCTACCAATCATATCGCCCAATCTTCCGAAAAATAGTGCACCAAAAGGTCTTACTACAAATCCTGCGGCAAAAGTTGCCAACGTGGAGAGAAATGCTGCCGTTGGATTATCTGCCGGGAAAAATTTGGTGGATAAAATCACCGCCAAACTCCCGAAAATATAGAAATCATACCATTCGATTAGCGTACCTAATGAAGATGCCATGATCACGCTCCAGATGGAAGAATTTTTAGTTTTTTCTTCCACATAAGCATCATGTTCTGCTTGATTTTTGAATTGCTGACTCATAATTATTTATTTTTTTTGAATTAAATTAAAATTGGGAAATCGGTGTTTTTACAAATACACCATCGCTTGCACAGAAACGGTATTGGTTTTCTTCTCGCCAAATTTTTGATGGGCGTATTCCACCGTTAATTTAGAATTATGCCCGCTGAAATAGGCATTGGCACCAATTCCCATTCTATTTTTTTTGTCGGAAGTAGCATCATAAGAAAAATGATCGTACAAAACATAAGGCTGGAAGCGGGTTTTGGTTTTATCTCCCGGCAAAACATAACCAACATGGGCATAAATCATGCTTCCGGTTCCGTAAACATTGTATAAATAATTTTTTCCGTAATCATTGTTTTGGTAACTTGCATAAGCAGTAATTGCAGAACCATTGTCCCCAATTGGAGAATCGTAAAAAGCATCTACTGCAAAAAGATTTACATTTTCCCCTTTCAATTCATTATTTTCCATAATTACGGCACCTTTTGGATCGGCAAAAAATCCGGCACCGATGTTGAAGACTTTTTTGGTTCCTAAATAACTTCCCACTTTAAAGGGCAAAAGATTGGATTCCATATCTAAAAAATTGTAGGCAAAATATCCTGTGAAATTTTTACCGGCATCTTTGCCCAACAATCTTTTTCCACCATACACAGCTGCACCACCTTCTTCCGGAGTTCTGGCATCCAAACCATTGGTAATGGATTCGTTCACGGAAACCTGGTATTGCAATTTTCCAAAATTTCCTTTTCCAAAAATTCCGACGTGTCTTGCAAACTGGTCGGAAAGTCCCAAAGTAGACCAAGACTCCCGATTGTTATCCAAGGTCATGATATTCAGCGTTCCTTGGCTGTTTAATCGGGAAATTCCGTTGAAATAATGCAAACCGGCACCTAAAGTAATAGATTTGGTAATGTTGTATTGCGCCCAAGCATCATGCATAAAAATTTGAGAACCATCACCTTTTCCGGTGGGACTCATCGTGGAAGCGCCCAAACTATTTAAACCGAAATGTGTAAGTACCATAAATTTCGGACTGATTTGTGCATACATTAAAACTCTTGCTCTGCGTAATTGGAAGGTAGTTTTTTCTTCATTTGCTGCGGCTGCATCGGTATAATTTGCCTGTCCTTGCGCCCAAGCAATTACCCGGAAATATTTGCTTCCATCTTCGTTCAGTTTTACTTTTAATCCATCGCCGTAATCCGGGGAACCTTGTGCAAAATAGAAATTAGAAATCAATGAAATCCCTAACAATAGAAAAGATTTTTTCATAAATATTAATTTTTTTTTAGGTTTAATTTGAAAACTCTAAATTGAAAAGAAATATCTATTGAAAAAAATTGAATATATATTTATGTAAAGAATATAGTTATAAGGTATTATTTCCGGAAACGTTCCCATTTTATCATCATGTATTTATCACCAAACTCCGTAATGATTAGACCAAAACCTTTAATGTTTTCTTCATTTTGGATGAAATCTACCAATTCATTTTGTTTGAAAACTTTATACACCGGATGAAATTCCGAATGCTTAGGTCTTTTAATGTTGTATTTTTTAATCCATGAACTAATGGTAACATGCGAAACGCCGATAATTCTTTCAATCTCCCGATAGGATAGGCCTTCCAAATACAATTGTAAGGCTTTGGTTACAAAATAGCCATCAATCTGTTTTCCTAATTTTTTTACAGTGAAATAGTAGTGGCAATCTTTACAGAAATAGCGTTGTCTTTCATTTACAATACCGCTTTTCACCACATTTTTTTGTTGGCATTTCGGACAAGAGTTAGGCATAACTATATTTTTTAAGCAAATATATAATAAATTAGCAATCATTTTTAATTCATACTATTTAGAATCATTTAAAATAAAAATACTATTTTTGTTAAACAATAATTCAAAATTCTAAAAAATGAAAAAGAATATTCTAGCTATTCTTGCAGTTTCTGCACTTACATTAACTTCTTGCAAAAAAGAAGCAACAGCTACCACTACTGCAACGGATTCTACAGCAACATCACAAACTTCAGTTCCTGTTGATGGTACCGCTTTTAATATTGCTTCAGGAGAATCTAAAGTGGAATGGGAAGGTGGAAAAGTTACCGGTGATAAACATACAGGTACTATTAACATACAAGAAGGAAAATTGGTTACCAATGAAGGGAAATTGGTGGATGGAACTGTAGTTTTTGATATGACATCTATTGAATCGACCGATATTACAGATCCAGAAATGAAAGGAAAATTGGAGGGGCACCTAAAAGGTCTTAACGAGGAAGGAAAAGACGATTTCTTTAACGTTAATACTTATCCAACCGCAACTTTAGATATCACAAACGTAACAGAAGAAAATGGAAAAACAATGGTGGAAGGAAACCTTGATTTAAAAGGTAAAACCGACGTTGTGAAATTCCCAGCAACAATTACGGAAGATGCAAACGGAGTGAAATTGGTTACTGAGGAATTTACCATCGACAGAACAAAATGGGGAGTAAATTACGGTTCAGGAACCAAAATTGAAAACCTTGCCGCTGATAAAGTTATTAAAGACGAAATAAAACTGAAAGCCTCATTAACCGCAAAAAAATAAAATAAAAATTTTATTTTTAAAATGCATCATCATTGATGCATTTTTTTTGTAAAAAATAGAAGATTTCACTTTTATAATTCATAAAAAATTGTATCTTTGCACCCAATGGAAACATTGAAAAACACATTTCCGGTTTTGAATTTATTAGGCAGTTTTGCCGACAACAACAATATTTTTATATAAAACGAAGTCTTTGGGGCTTCGTTTTTTTTTATATTTTTTTTGAAAAAATGCTGAACATTTCACAACATTCTGAAGAAC
>JAEZWE010000197.1 GCA_023420435.1 Bacteroidota bacterium | reverse complement strand
CACGAATATTTCGAAGAAAGTGGAACGATGAATGTTTTTGTAAGAATAAACGATATCATTATTACCCCTAAAACTTCAGAGAAAATTCTTGATGGTGTTACCAGAGACAGTTTTATTCAATTAGCTAAGAAAAGAGGTTTCAATATTGAAATTCGTGATGTTAGCGTTAAAGAAGTGGTTGATGCACAAAAAAGTGGAGAACTGAAAGAAATTTGGGGTGTTGGAACCGCTGTGGTAACTTCAAGATTTGAAGCTATTGGTTACAAAGGTGAAAAACTGCAACTTCCAAGTTTAAATTCGGAAGAAAGTTATGCCGAAATTCTAAAAAATGATTTGGTAAATATCCAAACCAACCAAGCTGAAGACCCTTTTGGATGGAGAGTTTTGGTTGAAAAGAAAATTTTGGAAACCGTATAATCCCACCTAAAAAATAAAGAAAAGCCCGATATTATTATCCGGCTTTTTTTTATGCGCTGAAATCCTTATTTTCGCAACGTTTTATGAGAATTGTCCTATTATTTTGTTTTATCGCGGTTATTAGCTGTTCCAAAGAACAGATTGTTCATGCTCCTGCAGGAATGTCTGAACAGCAAAATGCATTAAAAGTTTCAAAAGACCGAGCAAGAGGTTTAAATGAACTAGAGAGAAAACAAATTGAGAGCTGGATTTCCAAACAAGAACAAAAATATTATCCAATGCCTTTAAATTATTGGGTAAATATTGAAAATCTTCACCAAAGAAACCCACGTAAAAGTGATGAAAAAATCACCTACATGTATGAAATTTCTGATTTTTTTGGTACTAAAATTTATGAAAAACCAAAAGGTTATCAAGAGGTAACCTTAGCAAAATTCCCCAATGATATAAAAGCGGTGGAAGATGCTTTAAGATTTCTAAAATCTTCGGAAGAAGCTACTTTATTAGTTCCCTCCGTTTTAGCTTATGGAATCTATGGTGATGGTGATAGAATTACCCACGATTTACCTTTAATTATAAAACTAAAAGTATTGCAATAAAATGTTAAGAAAAAATTTAATTTTTGCAGCAACCAGTATTCTCTTAGTGAGCTGCACCCCAATTTATAAAAAAATGAATATAGACAAACAAACTTACGAAGGTCTTAATGACGGTCTTTACGCAAATTTTCAAACCACAAAAGGCAACATGATTGTAAAATTTGAAGATGAAAAATCTCCGGTTACCGTGGCTAATTTTGTTGGACTTGCAGAAGGAAAAATTGACAATAAAGCGAAAGCGAAAGGAGTTCCTTTCTATGACGGAACTATTTTTCACCGTGTGATTGAAAATTTTATGATTCAAGGTGGAGATCCAAAAGGAACAGGAATGGGAGATCCAGGCTATAAATTTGACGACGAGAAAAACGATCTAAAACATACCGGAATTGGAATTCTTTCTATGGCGAATTCAGGACCTAATTCTAATGGTTCACAATTTTTCATTACACAAGTTGCCACTCCTTGGTTAGACGGAAAACACACCATTTTTGGAAAAGTGGTGAATGGAGTAGAAGTTATTGATACCATTGCAAAAGTGGAAAAAGGAGCACAAGACAAACCGAAAACTGATGTTGTTTTGGAAAAAGTTTCGATTTTTAGTAAAGGTGATCAATACAAAAATTATGATGCTGCTAAAGTTTTCAATGATGGAAAAGGAAAATTAGCCGAGAAAAATAAAGCTTTCGCTGAAAAAGAAGCTGCTGAAAAGAAGAAAAAAGAAGAAGAATTCAAAGTGAATCAGGAAAAAATGGCGAATGAAATGGCGGAAGGAATGCAAAAAACAGCTTCAGGATTATATTACAAAATTACCAAAGCCAATCCTTCCGGAAAAGCGCCAAAAGCTGGGGAAAATGTAGCAGTACATTATGCCGGAAAATTGGTTGACGGAACAGAATTCGACAATTCTTTTAAAAGAGGAGAACCTATTGAATTTCCTGTAGGAACAGGACGTGTAATCAAAGGCTGGGACGAAGGAATTATGATGTTGAAAGAAGGTGAAACTGCTACTTTCCTTATTCCTGCAGATTTAGGTTACGGAGCAAGAGGAGCTGGAGGTGTAATTCCGGCAAATGCTTGGTTAGTTTTTGATGTTGAATTGGTTAAAGTAAACTAAGAAATTAAAATAAATAAAATATAGCTCGGAGAAATCCGAGCTTTTTTTATTCTAAATATTGAAAATATTAATTCTTTACCAATTTTTATCAATCATAAAAACCAATTGTGTCATCGTAACAGATCCTAAATTCAGTTCGCGGCGGTTTACTTTATCAAAGGTATCTTCACTGGTATGATGAATATCAAAATATCGCTGCATATCCGGAACCAATTCGGCTAAAGGAACTCCCATTTTTTTTAAAGGAAGAATGTCCTGTCCAGCATATTCTTGATCAAAATCGTAAACTCCATAAGGAAGAAAAAGGTTTTTCCATGTAAAAATTTGTTTTCTGCGTTGCGGTATCATATCCAGCGAAATTCCTCTTGGGGAATAACCACCAGCATCACTTTCTATAGCAAAAAGATGTGGTTCCTGAGACTTTTGAACTTGTGCAGCATAAGTTTCTCCACCATGAACTCCATTTTCTTCATTAGCGTACAAAACCACACGAATGGTATGATTATTTTTGATTCCCAAAGCTTTAAAAGCCCGTAAAACTTCCAAACAATGAACAACTCCGGCTCCGTTATCATGCGCTCCTTCCGAAATATCCCAGGAATCTAAATGTGCCGCCACAACAATCACTTTTTTATCTTTATTTCCCGGAATTTCACCAATCACATTATGATTGATTCTTTCTCCCGAAGTTGTGGTTGTGGTATTTATTTTTCCGAAAATTTTTTGTTTTTTTAATAAATTTTCCAATTCATCTGCACTTTTTGCACCAATGGTTAATGCCGGAATTTTCTTTTTATCATCCTGATCGTAATACATACTTCCCGTATGCGGAATATCATCAAAAGCGGAAGTTGCTGATCTTGTAATGACCGCTTTTGCTCCTTTTCTGCTAACAATGGATGGAGTAGACCAACGGTATTTTCCGGCAATGGTGTAAGCATCTGCAGGATTTACAAAAGTTTGGTCGAAAGGAAAATTAAAAAAAATAATTTTATCTTTTACATCAACACTTGAAAGTTTATTGAATTCTGTTAAATCTTTTACAAATAAAATTTGACCTTCCAAATCTTTTCCATCCGTACCTTCTGAGCCTCCCAAAGCCAGCGCTTTTATATTTTTCCATTTTCCATCTTGTGTTTTTATCTGGAAAGATTCTCTGCCTCTTATCCATACAGGAACCGTCACTTTCTGTTTCCAAATATTTTCAGCACCAGCTTCTTTTAATTTTTTTTCTGCCCATTCTACCGCTTTATCATAAGATGGGGAAGAACTGAAACGGGGACCAATTCCTTTGGTAAGTTCCCGAAGATTTTCGTAAGCATTGCTGTTAACCAAAATTTCATCTGAGATTTTTTTAAATTCTGTTTTAAAATCAAATTTTGGTGTTACCGGTTTTCTCCGGGCTTGGGAAAATAAAATTCCGCCCAGAAAGAGCGGAAGTATGAGAAGTATTTTTTTCATTCAGTCTTACTTTTCAGGAAACCAAATTTAATAAAATTATTTCATGTCGTACATGACCAATGCAGTAATCAATTTGGGTTCAATATACGTGCATTTTGGAGGCATGCTGATTTTTTGATCAGAAATTTTAATCATATCATTAAAACTTACCGGATGAATTCCAAAACCTACAACCCCAGATCCGCCATCTACTTTTTCTTTTAATTTTAAAATTCCGTCAACCGAAGAGTTTCCTTTTACATAAACAATTTTTTCGGAACTGTCCGTATCTTCAATTTTCAGCAGGTCTTTCAAAATATATTTATCAAAAAGATGATGATCCAAATTATCCAAAGACATTTCCTGGGAACGCAAATCGTGTTTTACGTGAAGTGAGTAAAATTTACCTTCCAAATACATCGATATATGAAATTTTTGGGAGGGATAATAAGGCGTTTCTCCTTTTTCGTGAATGAGGAACGATTTCTCTAAAGCTTTTAAAAATTCCTGAGGTTTCATTCCGTTCAAGTCTTTTACCAAGCGGTTATAATCATTAATTTTTATAGATTGGTTGGAAACGATAAAACTGTAAACAAAATTGTAACCTTCGTTGCCACTTTGCTTTTTATTTTTTTCTGAAAGATTTTTTGCATTAAGCGCTGTAGAGCCAATTCGGTGATGACCATCTGCAATGTAAAAAGCATCCACCTGATCCAAAACTTCTTTAAACTGCTGCATTTTCAAACGGTTGTCGATTTTCCAAATTTTATGTCGAATTCCTTTTGAATCGGTATAATTAAGAATGGGAACATTCTTCTCTTCATGGTTCATCAAAAGTTCCACTTTCGAGTTTGAAGGATAAGTTAATAAAACCGGTTCCGCCTGTACCTGAACTTTTTCAAGATAATGCGCTAATTTTTCCTTTTTTTGAGGAATAGTGCTTTCATGACGTTTAATTTTCCCGGATTTAAAATCTTCGACGCTTACCAAACCCAAAAGTCCACGAAAAATTGTTTTATTGGGCATAATTTGTTCATAAAGATAATAGGAAGAAGGATCCTGAACCAATTTTTTATCTTCTAAAAGCTCTTCATAATTGCTTCTAATTTTACGGAGATTACGATCGATATCTTTAGACTTACTGCAGACGTAAGGCTTTATCATTTGTACGTAAGAGGAATCTTCCTGCGCTTTTTTATCTATTTCTTCCTGTGAAAAATTATCCAAAGGATGGGTAGGAAAACAGTCGATAAAATCGTCATTTGGTCTTATCCCACGAAAAGGTTTAAAAGTTGGCATAATTTATTTTTTCATTTGTATTTCAAGAATTTGCAATGCGAGTTCTGTTCCTATTTTTTCTTGCGCATCCAGTGTATTTCCTCCTAAATGTGGAGATAATGAAAGTGAAGGATTCATTAAAAGTGGCAATTCCGGTTGGGGTTCATTTTCAAAAACATCCAATGCAGCTCCAGCCACTTTTCCGGATTCTATAAAATCCAGTAAACTCACTTCATTAATAACGCCGCCACGAGCAGTATTCACGATAAAAATGCCGTCTTTCATTTTTTCAAATTGTGGCGAATCGATGATATATTCTGTCGTTTTTGGTGTATTTAAAGTTAAAAAATCTAAATCTTTCAAAAACTCATCCATGTTATTGGTAGAGGTAATTTCGAAATTCACATTTTGACCATCAAAAAAATCTAAAGTAAGAGTTTCTGTTTTCGGTTTTCTCGTTAAAACTTTCACCTTCATTCCTAAAGAAATTCCCATTTTTACGACTTCTTTACCAATGCCACCAAAACCTATAACTCCAAGATTTTTCCCTTGTAATTCTACTGCGTTTGTATAAGATTTTTTAAGATTATTAAACTGCGATTCACCTTCTAAAGGCATCATTCTATTGGACTCGTGAAGAAATCTGGCTAAAGCAAAAAAATGTGCAAAAACCATTTCAGCCACTGATCTTGAGGAAGCATTTGGAGTATTAATGACTTCAATTCCTTTACTTTTCGCATATTCTACATCAATATTATCCATTCCAACACCGCCTCTTCCAATAATTTTTAAAGATGGACAAGCATCAATTAAATCCTGTCGAACTTTTGTAGCGCTTCGAACCAAAAGAACATCAACTTTGTTTTCATTGATGAAATTTTCAAGTTGTTCTTGGGCAACTCTGTGTTCCAAAAATTCTATTCCATTATCAATCAGAAGATTTTTTCCGGATTTTGAAATTCCGTCATTTGCTAAAACTTTCATGCTTTTTTATTAATTTGTGGAGTCGTTAAATAGCCTTTTGTAAAATGTCAAATTACGATTTACAGTTTTATCTTTTTTTATTTTTTATGAAATTGATTTCATTACATCCACTAAAACCTGTACACTTTCAATAGGCAAAGCATTGTATAAACTTGCTCTATAACCGCCTAAACTTCTGTGACCGTTTAAACCGTTAATTCCTGCAGATTTCCAAGCGTTATCAAAAGCTTCTTTTTTGCTTTCATCTAATAATTTAAAAGAAACATTCATCAATGAACGATCTTCTGGAGCACAAAAACTTTCAAATAAAGGGTTTCTGTCAATTTCCTCATAAAGCAATTTTGCTTTGGCTTCATTTCTCGTTTCTGCAGCGGCAATTCCACCATTATTTTCCAAATGTTGAAGGGTTAAAAGTGAAGCATAAACCGGGAAAACAGGAGGTGTATTAAACATCGATTCTTTTGCAATATGTAAAGACCAATCCAGGTAAGATGGGATATCTCTTCCTGTGTTTCCAAGAATTTCTTTTTTAACCACTACTAAAGTAACTCCGGCTGGACCCATATTTTTTTGAGCTCCTGCATAAATAACATCAAATTTTGAAAAATCTAATTCGCGGGAAAATATATCGGAACTCATATCGCAAACCATTAAAG
>JAEZWE010000188.1 GCA_023420435.1 Bacteroidota bacterium | reverse complement strand
CTATATCTGCGGCAATTGAAATCGCGAGTAAATCAGTCAGTTCAAAAAGTTCTGCTTCCGGAATTTTATAAATCGTATTTAAACCTTGGCAAAGTTTAAAACCAACGCCACAACCGGAAAGTTCTTTAAAGGGATATCGGCAATCACTTCGTTTGGGATCTAAAACCGCATAAGCTTTCGGAATTTCTTCTCCAGGTAAATGATGGTCGCAAATAATAAAATCGATTCCTAAAGAATTGGCGTAATCAATTTTGTCTAATGCTTTTATTCCACAATCTAAAGCTACAATTAAAGAAAAACCGTTTTCTTTGGCAAAATCAATTCCCTCAGATGAAATCCCGTAACCTTCAGAATTTCGGTCCGGAATATAAAAATCCAAATATTTTTTTTCTACAATTTTTGAAAGATAGAGATACATTAAAGCGACAGCAGTGGTTCCATCAACATCGTAATCTCCATAAACCAAAATTTTTTCACCGTTTTCTATCGCTGTAGCAATCCTTTCAACTGCCTTCTGCATATCCGCCATTAAAAATGGACTGTGGATATCTTCAATTTTTGGTTTGAAAAATTCGCGGGCTTTTTCGTAATTATCGATGCCGCGAAGAACAAGAAGTTTGGTTTCAAATGTTCCAAAACCCAGCGACATGCTTAATCCGTCAACGGTTTGCTCATCCGGTTCAGGTTTGTAAATCCATTTTAAACTCATAATGTTACAAAAGTAGGGAAAATATAATTGATTTTTTATTTAGAAAATTGTTTATTTTTGGATGAAAACCACTGTATGAAAAAAATAATTTCGTTTATTTCTATATTAATTGTTTTAAATTCCTGCCAACAAATAATCGATAATTATTTGGAAAAACAACAACAGGAAAATTACACCAATCCTTATAAAGGGAAATATATTGGGACAATATCCGGGAACTTAAATGGAGGAATTACTTTTGAGGTGGTAAAATCGGGAAGTGTTACAATTACAAGAACTATTGACGGAAAATCTGAAACTGTTTACGCATCTGTTAATCATTACGGAGCTTTTCAAGAGGTTATGGGTTCTGTTGATGTTATGAAATTATACGGAAATTTAGAAACTAAAAAGGGAACATGGAAACAAGGTTCCTTATCAGGAAGCTGGACTGTTACTAAAGAATAAAAAATGCCGTTCGTTAAGAGCGGCATTTTTTCAATACTAAAAACTTCGGACTTTCATCTTCGAGCTTTATGAATACATTTGTTGTTGTAATTCTTTAATTTTTTTGTCTTCCAAGTATTCGTCGTAAGTCATTTCTCTATCAATAACTCCTTTTGGTGTCAACTCAATAATTCGGTTACAAACGGTTTGCAGCATTTCGTGGTCATGTGAAGCCAAAAGTAAATTTCCTTTAAAATTGGAGAGTGAATTGTTCAAAGTGGTAATACTTTCCAAATCCAAATGATTGGTTGGTTCGTCCAAAAGCAGAACATTGGCTTTTTGAAGCATCATTCTGGAGAACATACAGCGCATTTTTTCACCACCGGAAAGAACGGTACAAGATTTTAAAGCTTCGTCTCCGGAGAAAAGCATTCTTCCCAGAAAACCACGCATAAATTCTTCATGTCTTTCTTCATCATTTTTGGTGAACTGACGAAGCCAATCTACCAAATTCATGTTTTTATCTTGGAAGAATTCAGTATTATCAAGCGGCATATAGGATTGGTTTGTAGTAACTCCCCAATTGTATTCACCTTTGTCTGCTTTTTCGTTTCCAGAAATAATTTCAAAAAATTCAGAAATTGCCAAAGAGTTTTTTGATAAAATGGCAACTTTATCTCCTTTTTTTAGTTTAAAGTCTATATTTGAAAAAAGAAGTTCTCCATCTTTGGTTTTTTCCAAATCTTTTACTTCCAGAATTTGATCTCCAGCTTCACGCTCCATTTCAAAAATAATAGCAGGATAACGCCTTGAAGAGGGTTTAATGTCTTCAATATTTAATTTGTCGATCATTTTCTTTCTTGCTGTAGCTTGTTTTGCTTTTGCAACATTCGAAGAAAATCGCGCAATAAAATCTTGAAGTTCTTTCTTTTTTTCTTCTGCTTTTTTATTAGCCTGCGCTCTTTGTCTTGTTGCTAATTGAGATGCTTGATACCAGAAGGAATAATTTCCGGTGTAAAGATTCAGTTTTGCATAATCTAAATCGCCAATATGGGTACAAACTGCATCTAAAAAGTGACGGTCGTGAGAAACTACAATGACGGTGTTTTCATAATCTGCCAAGAAATCTTCCAACCAAGAAATGGTTTCAATATCTAAATCGTTGGTAGGTTCATCCAAAATCAAAACATCCGGATTTCCAAAAAGAGCTTGCGCTAAAAGGACTTTTACTTTGTCTTTATTTTCAAGTTCGCTCATCATTTGGTAATGCAAACTATCTTTTATTCCCACATTAGAAAGCATGGTCATAGCGTCAGATTCGGAATTCCATCCGCCCATTTCGTCGTAAACAACCCCTAATTCTCCTGCTTTAATACCATCTTCATCAGAAAAATCCGGTTTTGCGTAAAGCGCATCCATTTCTTCTTTTATTTCAAATAGCTTTTTGTTTCCACGAAGTACGGTTTCTAAAACGGTAAAATTATCATAAGCAAAGTGATCTTGCTCTAAAACAGACATTCTTTTTCCGGGTTCCAGAGAAACATGTCCTGTGGTCGGTTCCTGTTTTCCGGTCAATATTTTTAGGAAAGTGGATTTTCCCGCACCATTGGCGCCGATAATTCCGTAACAGTTTCCTTTAGTAAACATGATGTTTACTTCGTCGAAAAGTACTCTCTTTCCAAACTGTAAAGATAAATTTGATACTGTTAACATATAGATTTGTAAATTTGGCGCAAAAATACGAAAAGAAATTGTTTTGCAAATGAGGATAATAAAGCATATCAATTATGTTCCTTAACAAAAGTTAATAAAATCGTAAAAATTTGTAAAAAGCCAACACAAATTATGTAATGGTTGTTGGTGCGAATTCTTAGATATTTGCATTGTTGTTATGAAAATGAAACTTGAGAAGACGGTCACTATATTAAATAAACGCGCCAGATTTGAATATGAAATTTTGGAAGAGGTTGAAGCGGGAATGGTTTTAAGCGGTACAGAAATAAAATCACTTAGATCTTCAAAAGCTTCAATTACTGAATCATTTTGTCAAGTAATTAATGGGGAGTTATTTGTGATTAATATGATGATTGATGAATACAAGTTAGGAACATTTTATAATCACAAAATAAAACGTGACCGAAAATTACTGCTTCATAAAAAAGAATTGCAAAAGTTTGAAAAAAAACTAAAAGATGTAGGGAATACCATAATACCATTAAAGTTATATATTAATGATAAAGGAAAAGCTAAACTTTTAGTGGCTTTGGCAAGAGGAAAGAAGTTGTATGATAAAAGAGAATCTATCAAAGACAGAGAAAATAAACGATCTTTAGATAGAGTTCTTAAAAACAGTTAAAAAAATCTTAATAAAACTTTGTTTATAAAGAAAAATTATATTTATTTTGCATTATCAATTATTTAATCATTAAATTCTATGAAAAATCTAAAATTAGGAATTTCAGCATTGGCTCTTACAATAGCCTCTACTGTTTTCGCTCAGACAACCAACAATCCGTGGATGATCGGTGTTGGTGCTCATGGTGTTAATCACATGGCTGAAGCAAACGGTGGTATTGGGGAGAAGTTTAATCATTTTGATAGACTTTTCACGATTGGAAACTACGCAATTACACCACCATTATCTAAATTAACTGTTGCAAGAAACTTAAACAAGTGGTTGGTTCTTGACTGGCAAACTTCTGTAGGAAATGTTGGGAACAAGAGATTCGACATGGGTAAAGAGTTCATGTTGCTAACAGGTCTTGGTTTACAGTTTAAATTCAACGGTCTTTGGAATGAAGAATCTTGGTTCGATCCGTATCTAAGAGCAGGAGCAAGTTACTTGAGACATGATTACTCAAGCCTTACTTTCCCAAGATATGACAATGCTAATGATGAATTTATTCATTATGATAAAGATGCAACTTCCCCAGGGAAAGCAAATCATTTTGCAGTTCCAGTAGGAATTGGTTCTAATTTCTGGATCACTAAAAATTTCGGTTTAGGTCTTCAGGGAGATTATGTTTCTACACCTTTCAATGGAGGTGGAAATGTTCCTAATTTCTGGCAAGCATCTGCTTCTCTATTGTTCAGATTTGGACAAAGAGATAGAGATAAGGATGGTATCCTTGACAAAGATGATCTTTGTCCTGATACACCAGGTTTAGCAGAATTCCAAGGTTGTCCTGATACTGATGGAGATGGTATTCCAGATAAAGATGATCAATGTCCAGAAGTTGCAGGTCCAGTTGAAAACAATGGATGTCCTTGGCCAGATACAGATGGTGATGGAATCGTTGATAAAGATGATGCTTGTCCTTCAGTTCCTGGTCCAGCAGAAAACAACGGATGTCCTTGGCCAGATACAGATGGAGACGGAATCCTTGATAAAGATGATGCTTGTCCTACAGTTCCAGGTCTTGCACAATACAATGGATGTCCTAAGCCACAAGAAGTTTGGGGAGAAGAAGCTACAAAAGCTCTTGAAAATATCCTTTTCAACTTCAATAAAGCGACATTGAGACCAGAATCTACGCCAAAATTAGATGCAGCTGCTGAAATCATTAAAGAATCTAACGGAAGATTTATGATTATCGGACATACAGATAAGAAAGGTTCAGAAGCTTATAACTTGAAATTATCTAGAGAAAGAGCTGCTTCAGTTGTTAAAGCTTTAGAAGCAAGGGGTGTTGCTGATTCTGCACTTAAATCAATGGGTGTTGGAGAACAAGATGCTACTGTTCCAGAATCTGCTTCTGATGCTGAAAGAATCATTGACAGAAAAGTAGTGGTGAAACCAGCGGATAACGCAACTTGGGATACATTGAAAAAATCTGACGTTGAAGTTCAATTGACTCCAAAAAAACCAGTAAAAAAGAAAAAATAACATCAGTTATTTATCAATAAAAGACACCCTCAGTATTTGAGGGTGTTTTTTGTTTTTGTATTTTTGCTGATGTAAATTTTTTAAAATTATGGGACGCGCATTCGAATATAGAAAAGCTTCAAAAATGGCTCGTTGGGATAAAATGGCCAAAACTTTTTCTAAAATTGGTAAAGACATCGCTCTTGCTGTTAAAGCTGGAGGAATTGATCCAGATGCTAATCCGGCATTAAGAAGATGCATTCTGAATGCAAAAGGAGCCAATATGCCTAAAGATAATGTAGAAAGAGCAATTAAAAAAGCAAGCGGTGCTGATGCAGAAAATTATGAAGAAGTAAATTACGAAGGATATGGACAAGGTGGCGTCGCTTTTTTTGTAGAATGTACCACAAATAATACAACCAGAACTGTAGCCAATGTTCGTGCGGTTTTTAATAAATTTGATGGAAACTTAGGCAAAAATGGTGAACTTGCATTTATCTTCGACAGAAAAGGAATTTTTACCATCGATAAAGCACAAATAAAATTGGGTTGGGACGATTTTGAAATGGAAATGATTGATGGTGGAGCTGAAGATATTGATGGAGATGATGAAGAAGTAATGATCACTACTGCTTTTGAAGATTTCGGATCATTATCTCACAAATTGGATGAATTGGGTATTGAAGCTAAAAGTGCAGAATTACATAGAATTCCAAATGTAACAAAAGAAGTTACTGAAGAACAGTTCAAAGCGAATATGAAAATGCTGGAACGTTTTGAAGAAGATGATGACGTGCAAAACGTATATCACAATATGGAAATTACAGATGATCTTTTAGAAAGTCTATAAAAATTAAAAGCTCCGAAATTTTCGGAGCTTTTTTTATCGGTGTAATAAAATATCTTGCGCATCTTCCATCCTCATCATTACAGATCTGGCGTAAGAACAGTGAGGATATACTTTCCAATTATTTTCTCTGGAAAAACGAATCGCTTCTTCTACCAAAAACTTCCCCATGCCACGACCTTCAAATTTTGAATGAACCAATACAAACGAAATAATAAATTTATTTTCTTCGGGAAAAATAGTATAAGTTAATCTCCCAACTTCTTCAGTGTCTTTATTAAGGGTTATGATACCTCCGTTTCCTGATTTTTTATTTTCAAAAATCATATTTCTAATTTTTATAAAGTTAGAAAATAGAATTCAAAAATGTTTACAAAATTTTGATGCTTATGATATAGATTTTAAACATTTTCACCTGTATAAAAATTATAATCTTTAATTACCTTATCAATAAACTGTTTATCGGTTATTTCCTTGGGATCAATTTCAAGCTTTAAAGTTGCCTTTATCTTTTTTGAAAGTTTAGCCATAATTTCCCAATCGTTATTTCTTATAGCTTTTTGAAAATTTTCTTTGATAATTCGTAAGTCGTTATCCGTTAAAGCGACAACTTGAGGGAATCTTGGAACATAATCAGAATGAAGGTTTTCAAGGATAGTATGACTAATATTAACATTATTTTTCAGTGAAATTACGGCAGTTCCGGTAGCAATTCCGCCCAACCTTTGATTATTTTTCGAAACAACCATACTGAATAAACCGACAATTCCGAAAGTTGAAAAAATATCCACCAGCCGAAAAACCCAGCGCATCAGATAATCTCCAAAATTGGCCTGATATCCGTCTATTTTCACCACTCTTATTTTCATCAGTTTTTTCCCGAAAGTTTGTCCTTCCATTAAACTTTCCAAAACTAAAGTATGGATGTACACTGGAAACATCAAAATAATGCTAATGGCTCTTTCAGACCACGGATCTAATTCGCCAAGATAAATTTGAAGATTCAAAATTCTAAAAAAAAAAAAATAAATAATTAAGATAAAAGCAAGGTTAATCAGCATGTCGATTAAAAAAGCCGAAATCCTTTCTCCAATACTGGCTACAGAAAAATCGATATTTACATTTTGAGAAGTGTTAATCGCAATTAAAGACATATTTTTTATTACTTTAGCAAGACGTATGAGAGAAGTCGCTTTTATAAAGCAAAATAAAGAAAAATGGTTGGAAATTGAACAGGTTATCAACGGAAAAATTAAAAAAAATCCGGATGATTTGTCGTCGCTTTACATCAATTTAATCAACGATCTTTCTTTCTCGCAAACCTATTATCCGAAGAGTAAAACAACCGTTTTCTTAAATCATCTTTCAACAAGAATTTTCCAGAAAATTTATAAAACCAGAAGAATTGAAGACAACCGTTTTTTGTATTTTTTTAAAACGGAAGTTCCTTTATTGATGCATTTTTACAGAAGGTATTTATGGTATGCGTTTCTTTTTTTTGCAGTTTTCACTTTAGTTGGAATTTTTTCTGCCGCTTATAATCCGGATTTTTCCAAGCAAATTATGGGTGAAGATTACGTTAACCAAACCATTGAAAATATCAAAAAAGGAAATCCTGTAGCCATTTACAAAAGTGGATCCAATTGGGGAAGTACTATTGGGATCACTTTTAATAATCTTATGGTAGGTGCAAAACTCTATATTTTAGGGATTTTTGGAGGTGTCGGAACATTTTACGCACTAATGCAAAACAGCATTATGTTGGGTTCTTTTCAATATTTTTTTTACGATTTTGGAAAACTGAAAGAAAGCATGAGAGGAATTTGGCTCCACGGAACTTTTGAAATTTTTAGCATGATAATCGAATCAATGGCAGGACTAATTTTGGGATCATCAATTTTATTTCCAAAAACTTTCTCCAGAGTTGAATCCCTAAAAAGAGGTTTTCGGGACAGTTTTAAAATTTTCCTCAGTACCGTTCCTTTCACCATTATTGCAGGAATTATCGAAGGTTATGTTACGCGTTACGCTTTGGAAATGCCTCTAATTCTTAATTTGATTATTATTTTTGGATGCCTTTCTATCATTGGCTTTTACTACATTTTTTATCCTAAAATAGTCGCAACAAAAGAAATGAATTTAGATTTTAATACCAATAAATTATAAAAAACTCAAAAAAAAACCAATGATGCAATTTTATCAAAAAAGAGATTTCGGAACGCTCATCAGCGATACTTTTACTTTCTTTAAACTTTACGGAAAAAATTATTTCAAAAATTTTCTGGTCATTAATGGACTTCTCATTATCCTCATGTTAATAATGGTGGTCGTTTTCTACGGAAGATTTTTTGCGCAGTCTTTCAGCGGAAACATCGAAGGTCAAAATTATTATTTTGAACAATATATGGAGCAAAATCCCTTATTATTTATTGCTTCCATCATCGGTTTTATAATTCTAATGACAGGAATTGGTTTGGTGATGTATTCCTTTCCGGTTTTATACCTGAAAAGGCTTTCGGAAAATGGAGATCCTAATATTACTCCAGATCAAATAATGGGCGATTTAAAAAGGGTAATTCCCAAATTTTTAATCTTTCTTTTAGGGATGATTTTTATTATTTTACCTCTTGTTTTTGTGATTTTTGGACTAACGGTTTTAATGATGGTCATTTTAATAGGAATTTTACTTTTACCACTTATTTTTCCGGTTTTAATTAATGTGATCAATTTTACATTGTACGACCATTATCACAGAAATCGTGGTTTTTTCAGCGCTTTAAGCTATGGTTTACGAGCGCAGTTTTCTTATCCAAATGGAAATCAAAGTTCTCCTTTTTGGAAATATTGGGGTTCAACCCTAATTCTTTTTGTGATGTATTATGTCGTTTCTCTGTTTTTCTCAATGATTCCAATCTTGCTAACCACAGGAACTGCCAGCTTTGTCCCAAGTGAAGAAATGACCAGTAAAATGGCTTCATCAGATTATTTTACCACAGGAATGGGAATTGTTTTCTTGATTTTACAATTTGTTTCGATGATCGTTTCCATGGTTTTAATGAGTATTTTATATGTTAATGCAGGATTAATGTATTACGATAGCAGAACCGATCTTCACCGTTTAGAAAATTTTAATGA
Organism: Bacteroidota bacterium; assembly: GCA_023420435.1. Lineage (GTDB taxonomy): Bacteria > Bacteroidota > Bacteroidia > Flavobacteriales > Weeksellaceae > JAEXBA01. The sequence goes on along the minus strand of JAEZWE010000188.1, from coordinate 14,081 downwards.
AATTGAAACCATAGGAATTGGTGAAGTTTAAGGTTTTCTTTTTTCTTTTTTTATTTTTTTCTGCTGGATTTTTTGCTCAGCAGCAGTTTCAGACTGTGGAAATTGATACCCTTGTTTCTGGGATGGATGAAAAATGGGTAAAAACAGATTCCGTTCTAACAAAAAATTACATCACTGAAAATGTTGTTTATCCTAAAAATTTACGCCCGGATTTAAGAAACAAATACAAAGGAGACGAATACAATTACACCATCGTTAAACCGAAAGAATCGCTATGGAGCAAAATAAGAAAAAGAATCGCAAAAATTTTGCAGTCTATTTTCGGTGAGGTTGATGTACAGAAAACAAGCGATGTTACGCTTTTGCTGGTTCGTCTTTTTGCCATTGGTTTAATTGGATTTTTGCTTTACGTCCTCATCAAATATATCATTTCAAAAGAAGGGGGTTTATTTTTCAGTAAAAAGAATAGAAAATTGAATATCCATGAAGAAAATCTGGCGGAAAATATCCACGAAATCAATTTTTCTGAAGAAATTTTGAAATTCGAGAACAGTAAGAATTACCGTTTTGCCATTCGATATCAATTTCTTCAAATTTTGAAAAAACTTTCAGATCAAAAACGCATTCATTGGTTGCCGGAAAAAACAAATCGAGATTATATTTCTGAATTAAAAAATGAAACTCAAAAATCAGAATTTCAGGAACTGGTGCGTATTTTCGATTATGTTTGGTATGGGGAATTTGAGATTAATGCAACCGATTATCAGCATTTCAAGAAGGTATTTAATAGTTTTAAAATTTAAAAAATGTTGAAGTCCAATTCAGGGAAATGAACAAAACCTTAAAAATATACGGATCCATTTTTTTTGTTGTGGTGATTTTGTTGGTGCTCTTGGAACTTTCGAAAAATGAAGTTACCAATTGGACCAAAAACTTCGATATTCAGGAGAAAACGCCTTTTGGACTGTTTATTTTTAACCAAGAAGCAAATCATGTTTTTGATGAAAACTTGAGCAGAACTGTGATGTCACCATATGCATTTTACGAGGAAAATCAGAAAATGGCTTCGCACAATATTCTTGTAGTAGAAAAAAATATTGATCAGGAATCTTGGAAAAAAATTTTTGAGCAAGTTTCTGCAGGAAGCGATGCAATGATTGTTTCTTCACGAATTTTAGGTTTACCGGCAGATACTTTGGGTTTTGTGCAAACGAATACTACTTTTGATGATTCCCATTTTTTAAAATTTACCGATCAAAAAATGGTAAACGACAAGTTGTTTTTGGATAAATTTCCCGGAGGAAAAGGCTTTTCATTCATCAGTAAAAACGCTGAAATTTTGGGATATTCTTCCGGTGAAGAGCAAAATAATAGTGCCAATTTTATTAGGGTAAAATTTGGAAAAGGAAATTTTTATTTACATTCAGAACCTCTTTTTCTTACCAATTATTACTTGCTTTACGGCAAAAATTCAAAAAAATATTTTGAAAACGTTTTCTCTTATCTTCCCAAAAGAAACACGGTTTGGTTTGTAGAAACCACAGGTTCTGGAGCTGCAAAATCACCACTTAGTTTCATCCTTTCAAAACCGGCTTTGCGTTATGCTTGGTGGTGTCTTTTGGCAGGTTTGCTGTTGTTTATATTTTTCAATGCGAAACGAAAACAACGCATTGTTCCGGTAATAGAACCTTTAAAAAATAAATCTGCAGAATTTGTAAAAAGTGTCGGAAATCTTTATTTGCAGGAAGGCGATTTTCATGATATGATGGCAAAAAAAGCGCAGTATTTCCTTAACAGAATAAGATTGGATTTCATGATTGATACCACCAATTTGGATGAAAGTTTTGCAAAAAAACTGCAACTAAAAACAGGAACTACCATTGAAAAAATTAACGAAGCCATCAACTTAATTAAAAAAGCACAGGATCCTTATGCTGCCGTAATGAAGGAAGATTTGATGAGGATGAACCAACTTTTAGATGAAATAGTAAAAAACTAAAAATAACAATGAACTTCAATACATCATTTTTGCAAGTTCATTCGTAAATTTGAAAATATGGAAAATTTTGAAAACCAAAATCAGGAAAACCAACGTCCGGAATTTCATTCCAGAATTGAAATGACCGAACTTCGGGACAACTTAGATAAAATAAAAAATGAAATCGGAAAAATAATTGTTGGTCAGGAATCGATGATCGAACATCTTTTGGCTGCCTTACTTTGCAATGGACATGTTTTGATTGAAGGGGTTCCTGGTGTTGCCAAAACAATTACGGCGAAACTTTTGGCAAAAACCATCGATGTAGGTTTCAGCAGAATTCAGTTTACGCCAGATTTAATGCCTTCCGATATTTTGGGAACTTCTATTTTTAATATGAAAATTTCAGAATTTGAATTTAAAAAAGGTCCTATTTTTTCAAATTTTATCTTGATTGATGAGATTAACCGTTCTCCGGCGAAAACGCAAGCTGCACTTTTCGAAGTAATGGAGGAAAGACAAATCACCATGGATGGAAATCGTTACATCATGGAAGAACCTTTCCTGGTTGTAGCAACTCAAAATCCTATTGAACACGAAGGAACGTATCGTCTTCCGGAAGCACAATTGGATCGTTTTCTTTTCAAAATAAATGTAGGTTACCCAAATTTAGAACAGGAAATTGAAATTATAAAAAACCAACACGAAAGCAAGCTGGAAAATAAGATTGATGCAGTGAAATCGGTAGTTTCTGGACAACAGCTGAAGTCTTATCAACAGATCGTAAAAAACATTATTGTTGAACCTAATTTGCTGGAATATATTGCAAAAATTATCATCAACACTCGTGAAAATCAATTCTTGTATTTAGGAGCTTCTCCAAGAGCAAGTTTGGCGCTTCTTACCGCTTCAAAATCTTTTGCAGCCATTAGAGGTCGCGATTTTGTAACCCCAGAAGATATCAAAGAAGCGAGCTACGCAGTTTTAAGACATCGTGTTATTGTTTCTCCGGAAAGAGAAATGGAAGGTTTGTCTGCCGATGAAATTATCCGTCAAATTTTAGAAAACATTGAAATACCGAGATAGTTTGCTAGGTTTTAGTTAAAAAATCATCACAAATTTATTGAGTTTTTAGTTTTGCAAAAATCAATTTCCTAAAATAACTAAACCCTAAATCCTAATCCCTACAACCAAAAAATGAAAAACCTGTATCTCAATAATCGATTTTTCTACACGCTTTTTTTGGTGGGGTTTTGTTATGTTCTTTCTTTTTTCTTTCCTAAAATTCTTTGGTTTGCTCATTTGCTTGTTTTCGTGATTTTTGTAATTTTAATTTTAGATTTTTTGTTACTTTTTATCAATAAGAACGGAGTTCAAGCCCAAAGAATTTTGCCCGAAAAAATGTCTAATGGCGACGAAAATCCAGTAAAAATTGACGTAAAGAATAATTACTTTTTTAAAATTTATACCAAAATCATTGATGAAATTCCTTTTCAGTTTCAGAAGAGAGATTTCTTGATTCAGAAAACAATAGATGCCGGCAAAAATGTATTTTTTCAGTACATTCTGGAGCCTAAGGAAAGAGGAGAGTTTAGTTTTGGAAATCTGAATGTTTTTGCAAGTTCCATCATAGGTTTTGTAGCCAAAAAATATACTTTTCAGAAAGATGTTGTTTTACCGAGTTATCCATCGTTTATTCATTTAAGAAAATATGAATTGATGGCGCTTCAGAACGAATTTTTATTGGGCGGAATAAAGAAAATTCGGAAATTGGGACACACCATGGAATTTGAGCAAATTAAAGAATATGTTCAAGGAGATGATGTAAGAACCATCAATTGGAAGCTACTTCCAAACAAAATAAACTGATGGTAAACCAGTTTCAGGAAGAAAAATCGCAAAGGATTTTTATGCTCATTGATAAAGGAAGAACCATGCAAATGCCTTTTAATGGACTGAGTTTGTTGGATTATTCTATTAACGCAACAATGGCTTTGTCGCACATTATTCTTAAAAAAGGAGATCGTGCCGGAATGATGACTTTTGCCAAAAAAACGGAAAATAAAATTCCTGCGGATCATAAATCCGGACAATTAAAGAAAATTTCTGAAGCTCTTTATAATTTGCAAACCAATTTTTTTGAAAGCGATTTTGGAAGGTTGTATCATGATGTAAAATACAGTATCGGACAAAGAAGTTTAGTGCTGCTTTTTACTAATTTTGAAACGCTGGATGCAGTAAACCGACAAATGAAATATCTTCGCGGGATTGCAAAAAATCATCTTTTGGTAGTGGTATTTTTTAAAAATTCAGAATTACAGAAAATCATCCAGTCCAATCCGGAAAGTATGCAGGAAATTTATGATGAAATTATTGCCGAAAAATTTGAATTCGAGAAAAAACTGATTATCCAGGAATTAAGAAAACACGGAATTTATACCGTTTACACACTTCCAGAAAACCTTAATGTGGAAGTTATTAATAAATATTTGGAAATAAAAGCAAGAGGAATTTTATGAAAATTAAAGGATTTTTATACACACTGTTAGTATCATTTTTCTTAATTCAATGCAATAAAACAAAGAAAATTGAAAGAGAAGGAGAACCTGATGTTCACCAAACCGACAATTTCGATAAGGAAATGAATGATGCAATGAAGAAGGCTCAAAAAACATTACCAGATTTTGAAAAAGCATTGCAAAATTACAATCCCAAATTTTCAAATTTTACTATTAAAAAAGAGTATCAAACCAAAGAAGGAACAGAACATATTTGGATTTCTGAAATTGTAAAACACGGTGATAAATTCTATGGCTATGCCGAAAATGTTCCCATTTCAATAGAAGAAGTTAAACTTGGAGATATTGTGGAAATTCCCAAAAATAAAGTTAGTGACTGGATGTATTTTGATGACGGAAAAGTAAGAGGAGGTTATACCATTCGTGTTTTCAGAAGCAGAATGTCGCAAGATGAACAACACCAATTCGACGAAAATTTTGGAGTTGCGTTTGACTAAATATTTTAAAAATGAAAATAGAATTAAACCGAATAAACGACGATTATTTATTTGAATGCACCAACAGTGCAGGAAATAAAGTTATCTTAGATAATACTTCTAATCCGGATGCAAAAGGAGTTTCACCGATGGAAACAGTTTTGATGGCTGTGGCAGGTTGCAGTGGAATAGATATCATTTCCATATTGAAAAAACAGCGACAGGAAATTTCAAAATTTTCTGCAGAAGTAGAAGGAGAAAGAATTCCGGTTGATGATGCAAAACCTTTCAAAAAAATTAAAGTGAAATTTATTTTGGAAGGCAAAATAGATCCAAAAAAAGCACAGAAATCTGCCCAACTTTCCTTTGAAAAATATTGTTCCGTTTCAAAAACTTTGGAACCCAATGTTGAAATAAAATACGAAGTATTTGTCAACGGATTATTATGTCAATAAAAAAAATGGTTATTATCGAAAAATAATAACCATTTTTTTACTGAATTCGTGGCTGTATTAGCTTTGCCACAGTTGCGGTCCATCCACATTGATGGGAAGCGCCTACACCACGACCATTATCGCCATCGAAATATTCGTAAAACATGATGTAATTTTTAAAATTTTCATCTTTATCAAACATTTCGTTTCCTCCGTTAAAGGCTCTTTCTCCTTTTTCGTTTTTCAGGAAAATGTTTTGCAGTCTTTTGCTCAGATCGTTGGCAACAAAATCAAGATTTCGCATTTCGCCGCTTCCTACAGGAAACTCTACTTGTAAGCTTTCATCGTAATAATAATGGAACCTCTGCAAACTTTCTACAATCAGAAAATTGATCGGAAACCAAATCGGACCTCGCCAATTGGAATTTCCTCCGAACATTCTGCTGTCGCTTTCTGCGGGTAAATATTTTACAGAATAATGGTTTCCATCAACATTAAAATTGAAAGGTTCTTCTTCATAAATTTTCGACATCGAACGGATCCCAAAATCAGAGAGAAATTCTTTTTCATCCAACATTCGGTTGAGGATTTTCGTAATTCTAGTTTTTCGAAGGATGCTCATCAAGTGTTTTCTTCCTTTTCCCTCTACTTCCCAATGAGAAACTAAATTCGCCAATTCTGGTTTATTTTTCAGAATCCATTCCATTCTGGTTCTGAAACCGGGTAATTTTTCTAAAATTTCGTGTTCTACAACTTCCACCGCAAACATTGGAATTAAACCTACGACGCTTCTTAATTTCAGAGGTAACGCTTCACCTTCTTTGGTTTGTAAAACATCGTAGAAAAAACCGTCTTCTTCGTCCCAAAGTCCCACTTTGTTTTCTCCAATATTTTCCATGGCATTGGCAATGTAGAGATAATGTTCAAAAAATTTGATCGCCATATCTTCATAAACTGGATTATAAAGGGCTAATTCCATAGAAATTCGCATCATATTCAATGCAAACATCGCCATCCAACTTGTTCCATCAGCTTGTTCCAGATGTTGACCGTTTTTAAACTCCATATTTCGGTCGAAAGCTCCAATATTATCAAGCCCCAGAAATCCGCCTCCAAAAACGTTTTTTCCGGTTTTATCTTTCCTGTTTACCCACCAGGTAAAATTTAATAATAATTTTTGAAAAACACTTTCCAGAAAAGGGATATCGGGTTTTCCGTTCTTTTTTTCATCAATTTTAAAAACACGGAAAGTGGCCCAAGCATGAACGGGTGGATTTACATCTGAAAAATCCCATTCATAGGCAGGAAGTTGTCCATTAGGATGAATATACCACTCTTTGGTGAGAAGTTTTAACTGATGTTTTGCAAAATCTGAATCTACAAGGGATAAAGGAACACAATGAAATGCCAAATCCCAAGTTGCAAACCAAGGATATTCCCATTTATCGGGCATCGAAATGATGTCCTTGTTCTGCATGTGTGCCCAATCTTTATTTCGAACATAATGATTTAAATTTCTTGGCGCCTCTAATTTGGGATCACCTTGCAACCATTTCGAAACATTGTAATGATAAAATTGTTTGTTCCACATCAATCCTGCAAAAGCTTGCCGCTGAACATTTTTTTCATCTTCATCAACAATTTCTTTCTGTATTTCCTGATAAAATTCGTCCGCTTCCTGTTTTCTAATTTTAATAATTTCATCAAAATCAAAAAAGGCATTTTCCATAAGGTGTGGACTAAGCCTGAAATCAAATGTTTTGGTTTCACCGGCTTCTAATTCGTTATCAATAAGAAATGCGGCTTTTGTTCCTTTTTTATCTGGATTTATGGTGTTTAATCCTTTAACCAGATAATCATTGATGCCATCTTTAAAAAATTTGTTTTCAGAAATTATTCCGAAAACTTTTTGGGTGTTGGTTTCGTTATCACAGAATAAAGATTCTACATCCTTGTTCCGGCTATAAAGATGATGAAGATCTATGGCTTCATGATCTATATCAATTTTTCCATTTTCCGAGGATTTTAGTTGAGGTTGATAGGTTCCATAACCCCAACTCCAATTGTTACGGTACCAAAGTGTTGGTAAAATTACCAAAGGAGCTTTTTTATTGCTTCTGTTGGTTACCGTAACTCGGATACAAAAATCATCGTGATTTATTTTGGCATATTCTATGAAAATGTCAAAATATTCATTGTTTTCAAAAATTCCGGTATCAACAATTTCGTATTCTTTATCATCTTTTGTTCTTCTGCCATTTTCTGTAATAATATCCTCGTATGGAAAAGCATTGATGGGATATTTGTACAGCATTTTCATGTAAGAATGGGTGGGTGTACTATCCAAATAATAAAAAATCTCCTTAATATCTTCTCCGTGATTTCCCTGATAATTACTTAAACCGAAAAATCGCTCTTTAATAAATTTATCTTTTTTGTTCCAAAAAGAAAAAGCAAAACAAAGCCTTTGTTTAGGATCGCAAATTCCGGCAATTCCATCTTCACTCCAGCGAAAAGCCTTACTTAAAGCTTGTTCGTAGCTTGTAAATCCCCAAGCATTTCCGTCGTGGCTATAATCTTCACGCACGGTTCCCCAAGCTCTGTTGCTAATATAGGGTCCCCAATTTTTCCAATCAGGGTTTAATAATCTTTCCTTTTCTGCATTCATAAAATCTTCATTTTGAAGTGCGAAATTAGAAATTATTTTGAAAACAGTATTTTCTTCAAAAATTTGGAGAATTATAAATTATTCTATTTCTTTGCAATGAGATTTGTTCATTTACATATTGAAAATGTTATCCAGAAAGGTGGAGGGAATAGACCCTACGAAACCTTGGCAACCCTTGCAATACGGCAAGAAGGTGCTAAATTCTACTCAAATTTTGTGAGAAAGATAACGAAAAACTTCAGTACTCCTTTTTAGGTAGCATTTTCAATTTTTATAAATAAAGAAAATTGAAAAATCCGCTACAATATATCATTTTAGAAAATTTTACAACCAACTCAGGAAAAGTTTACGATATTCCTTTGAGTTATCAAGTCTTTGGGAAAAATCTTGAAGACGCTCCAATTGTTTTGGTCAAACATGCTTTAACAGGGAATTCCGATGTATCGGGAGAAAACGGATGGTGGAAAACACTGATTGGAGAAGAAAAAATTATTGACACGAATCAATTTTCAGTGTTGTGTTTCAATATTCCCGGAAATGGGTTTGATGGTTTTTTTATTGAAGATTTTCAAAATTTCAAAACAGTTGATATTGCAAGAATTTTTCTTGACGGATTAAATCAACTTCAAATTTCAAAACTTTTTGCCATTATTGGAGGCTCTGTTGGGGGAGCAATAGGTTGGGAAATGCTTGGTTTGAAACCTGATTTAGCAGAAAAATTTATTCCCATTGCTTCAGATTTTAAAACGACAGATTGGCTTCATTCTCAAGGTTTAGTGCAAGATTTTTTATTGAATCATCAAGAAAAACCGTTACAAAAAACCAGGATTCATGCGATGTTATGTTACCGAACTCCAGAATCTTTAAACGAGCGCTTTCAAAGAAATTTTGATGAAGAAAAGGATATTTTGCAATCACATGATTGGCTTAATTTCCACGGAAAAAAATTAGATGAAAGATTTAGTTTGAAAGCCTACAATTTAATGAATCAATTGCTAAAAACCATTGACGCAAAAGAATCTGAATTAAATAAAATTCAATCTGAAATTCATTTGGTTGCAGTAGACTCCGACTTGTTTTTCCCCGCTTTTGAAATCAAAAAATGTTATCAAAATCTGAAAACAGAAAAACAAGATGTTTTTTATCATGAAATCAAATCCATTCACGGACATGATGCTTTTTTGATGGAATATGAACAATTAATTCAAATTTTAAAACCAATATTTTATGAGCAGGAAAAATGAAGTCAAATTATTAAAAAAACGATCGATTGTCCGTTTCGAGGGTGTAAATTTTTTAGGACAAGTTGGAATTGATGGCAGAATTTTTAAAGCTTTAACCTATGCAAGAATCAGTGTTGGTATTATTTCACAACAAGCTGTAGAAAATGGAATTTCCATTCTGGTTAATGAAAAAGATGCCGAAAAGGCCGTCAATTGCTTGATTGATGAGTTTGAACCTGAAAGACAATCCGGAAAAGTAAAAATGATTTATTCTATCAACAATGTTTCGGTTTTGGGTTTTGAAACGGAAGATTATGGAAAGATTTCTCAAGAATTGGCACGCAATAATATTTTTCCGTTGATTCTTAATCAAATAGCGTCCGAAAAAAGAGTAAATCTTGTGGTAACTTCTTCACAAGACGAAAAAGCAAAAAACATTATCGAAGCCGAAATTTTTGGAAAACCAAAAACGGTTCATTTGGCAATTATTGGTCACGGAAATGTTGGAAAAACCCTGATAGAGCAAGTTTTGAATAGTTCAGAGGAAATCAAAAGACGTAAAAAATTGGATTTGAAAATCATCGGAATTGCGAATTCTAAGAAAATTGTTTTAGAAAAAAACGGACTCAAAGAAAATTGGAAAAACGATTTGGATAACACGGCTTTTACCAATGTTCATGAATTAATTGACTTCTCGAAAACCAATCAATTGGAAAACTTAATTGTGGTGGATAATACGGCAAGTCGTGATTTTGTGGCGAATTATCCCATTCTTGCGGAAAATGGGTTCGACATTGTTTCGTCCAACAAAATTTTCAATACGTTGCCGATTTCTCAGTATCGCGATTTCAGAAATATTTTAACCAAAAACAATAAAAAATATTTATATGAAACCAATGTTGGTGCAGGTTTGCCTTTGATTGATACAATTAAGCTTTTGCACCTTTCAGGAGAAAATATCACTAGAATTAAAGGCGTTTTTTCGGGTTCGTTGAGTTACATTTTTAATAATTTTTCAATTCGTGACGAGAAATTTTCAACGATTGTTAAAGAAGCGATGGAAAAAGGTTATACAGAACCTGATCCGCGAGAAGATTTAGGCGGAAACGACGTTGCTAGAAAACTCTTGATTTTAGCGAGAGAATTGGATTTAATTAATGAATTTGATGATATCAAAATCCAAAATTTAATTCCTAAAAATTTGCAAAAATTGGAAAAATCTGTTTTTATAAATCAGTTAGAACTGTTGGATGACGAATTTCAGAAATTAAAGGATACTCAGGAACCGAATCACGTTTTGCGCTATATTGGCGATTTGCACGGCGATTTGCAACAAGATAAAGGTGAACTGGATGTGAAATTAATTTCCGTTCCGCAAAGTTCTGCACTTGGTCAATTGAAAGGTTCTGATTCCATTTTTGAAATTTATACCGAAAGTTATGGTGAGAATCCAATCGTCATTATGGGAGCTGGAGCCGGAGCAAAAGTGACAGCGCGGGGTGTTTTCGGAGATATTTTAAGATTAAGTGAAACAAAATAAAATTAAAAATGAGTCATTTTGAAACGGATGCGATAAGAATCCAATCGGAAAGAACCCAATTCGGGGAACATTCAACGCCGTTGTATTTAACTTCTAGTTTTGTTTTTGATGATGCTGAAGATATGCGTGCAAGTTTTGCTGAAGAAAAAGAGAAAAACTTATACAGCCGTTACAGCAATCCAAACACAAATGAATTTATAGAAAAAATTGTCAAAATGGAAGGTGCAGAAACGGGATACGCATTTGCTACAGGAATGGCGGCAGTTTATTCTACATTTGCAGCTTTATTGAATTCTGGCGATCATATTCTTAGCTGTCAATCGGTATTTGGAGCAACACATGCCCTTTTTACCAAATATTTCCCGAAATGGAATATTGAAACTACCTATTTCAAAGCAGAAAAAGCCGACAAAATTGAAAGTTTAATTCAGCCCAATACCAAAATTCTTTATCTGGAAACTCCAACAAATCCAGCAATTGAGGTTTTAGATTTAGAATTTTATGGAAAAATTGCAAAAAAACATAACCTAATTTTCATTGTTGACAATTGTTTTGCGACTCCTTACCTACAACAGCCCATTCAATATGGTGCCGATTTGGTTGTTCATTCAGCGACCAAGCTTATTGATGGACAAGGCCGAGTTTTGGGTGGTGTTACAGTGGGAAGAAAAGATTTAATTCAAGAAATTTATGCGTTTTCTAGATTAACAGGGCCTTCTTTATCGCCTTTTAATGCTTGGGTATTGAGCAAAAGTTTAGAAACTTTAGCTCTACGTGTTGATAAACATTGCGAAAATACATTGAAGGTAGCAGAGTTTTTAGAAAATCACCCAAAAGTAGAATTTGTAAGATATCCATTTCTTAAATCTCATCCGAATTATGAAATCGCTAAAAAACAAATGAAATTGGGAGGAAGCATTGTTGCATTTGAAATAAAGGGAGGTATTGAAAGTGGAAGAAAATTTTTAGATAATATAAAAATGTGTTCGCTTTCTGCGAATTTGGGAGATACCAGAACAATTGTTACGCATCCTGCTTCAACAACGCATTCAAAACTTTCTGACGCTGAAAGAAATGAAGTCGGAATTACCGCTGGTTTGGTTCGTTGTTCGGTTGGTTTGGAAAATGTGTACGATATTATTGCTGATTTAAAACAGGCATTGGAAAATTAATAATTTGAAGGTAGAATTTAAAACTATTCAAAAAGAGAAATGAAAAATTCAGAACAATTATATAAAGCCTTAAACGAACGGATTCTCGTTTTAGATGGCGCAATGGGAACTATGCTTCAACGCTACAAATTCGAGGAAGAAGATTTCCGTGGAGAGCGTTTTAAAGATTGGGATTCACCGTTGAAAGGAAACAACGATTTGCTGTCTTTAACCCAACCGAAAACAATTGAAGAGGTGCACCGTAAATATTTAGAAGCAGGAGCCGATATCATCGAAACCAACACTTTTTCCGGAACCACGATTGCAATGGCGGATTATCACATGGAAGATTTGGTGTACGAACTGAATTTCGAAAGTGCCAAAATTGCCCGAAAAGTTTGTGATGAATTCACCGAAAAAAATTCAGAAAAACCAAGATTTGTCGCCGGTTCCATTGGTCCGACTAACAAAACTGCAAGTCTAAGTCCGGATGTGAACGATCCCGGATTTCGTGCCATTACTTTTGATGAATTGCGGATTGCGTACAAACAACAAGCAGAAGCATTGTTAGACGGAGGTTCCGACATTCTTTTGGTGGAAACCATTTTCGACACCTTGAATGCAAAAGCCGCTCTTTTTGCGATTGATGAAATTGCTGAAGAACGAAATATCGAAATCCCAATTATGGTTTCCGGAACCATTACCGATGCTTCCGGAAGAACGCTTTCCGGACAAACTGCGGAAGCGTTTTTGATTTCCGTTTCTCATCTCAATTTGTTGAGTGTCGGCTTCAACTGCGCACTTGGAGCTAAACAATTAACGCCATATTTGGAAACCATAGCCCATAATTCCGATTTTTATATTTCTGCCTATCCAAATGCAGGTTTACCCAATGCTTTTGGACAATACGACGAAACGCCCGAACAAATGGCGGGACAAATCAAAGAATATTTAGAAAAAAGTTTAATCAATATTATCGGTGGTTGTTGCGGAACAACGCCGGAACACATCAAAGCAATTGCAGAATTAGTAAAAAATTACGAGCCCAGAAAGCTAAAAATTTCAGTAGAATAGATTTCTGATTGGCTAATTTTTAAATTTAAATATGAAATATTTAAGATTATCAGGTTTAGAACCATTAATAGTAACTCCGGAATCCAACTTCATCAATGTTGGTGAACGTACCAATGTTGCAGGTTCCAAGAAATTTTTGCGTTTGGTTAAGGAAGAAAATTTCGCCGAAGCTTTGGATATTGCCCGTCATCAAGTTGATGGAGGTGCGCAAATTTTGGACGTTAATTTCGACGATGGATTGCTCGACGGAAAATATTGCATGGTGAAATTTCTAAATCTCATCGCTTCCGAACCCGATATTGCGAGAATTCCGATCATGATTGATAGTTCAAAATGGGAAATTTTGGAAGCAGGTTTACAAGTCGCACAAGGAAAATGTGTGGTGAATTCCATTAGTTTGAAAGAAGGAGAGGAAGAATTTATCAATCACGCCAAAACAATCAAAAGATATGGAGCTGCGGTAATCGTGATGGCTTTTGATGAAGTTGGACAAGCCGATAATTTGGAACGTAGAATTGAAATTGCAAAGCGTTCTTACGATATTTTAGTGAATAAAGTAGGATTTCCTGCCGAAGATATTATTTTCGATCTCAACATTTTTCCAGTTGCAACCGGAATGGAAGAACACCGCAGAAATGCCCTCGATTTCATAGAAGCCACAAAATGGGTTCGGGAAAATCTGCTTCACGTTTCGGTTTCCGGTGGAGTTTCTAACGTGTCGTTTTCGTTTCGTGGGAATGATACGGTGAGAGAAGCGATGCATTCGGTTTTCTTGTATCACGCCATAAAAAACGGGATGAATATGGGAATTGTAAATCCTACCATGCTCGAAGTTTATGACGAAATTCCGAAAGATTTATTGGAATTGGTGGAAGATGTAATGCTCGACAGAAGAGACGATGCAACAGAACGATTGCTCGATTATTCCGAAAAACACAAATCCGTAAAAAAAGAAATTGTCGAAAATTTGGAATGGCGAAATGATCCATTGCAAAACCGAATTACCCATGCTTTGGTG
>JAEZWE010000162.1 GCA_023420435.1 Bacteroidota bacterium | reverse complement strand
TCTTTATTCTGCGCAGTAATTTTTAAGTTAAAAAAGATTAAAAAAACAAATGCGAGTATAAAGTAAATTTTTAAAGATTTCATCATTTTTATTAATAAGTAAATTTACAAAAAAGAAGCATCAATTATTTACAAAAGTGGTCTTATGAAATGATTCTATAAAATTTAAAAATGCATTTATCAACATTCATTTTTCTGATTATTGTATCTTTTGAAACTGTTTAAAAAAAAAATGATCAATAATGAGTTACTAAATTCTAAAATTTTTGAAATCTATTTTAAGATTTTCATTAATTGAATTTGTGGACAAACATTTGTTGGCTCTTTTTCACATTAAAAACAAATTATTATGAAACGATTTACTTTATTATCTCTGTTAGTATTGGTTTCCATTTCATTGCAAAGTTGTGAAGCTATAGGTAGTATTTTTGAAGCCGGTTTCAATGTAGGAATTTTTGTAGCATTGGCTGCTTTTGCTTTAATTATTTATTTCATTGTGAAAATGTTTTCAGGTAAAAAATAAAAATGCAGAAAAAAGGAAAAAGCAAAATACGACCCGAACAAACCCAAATAAAGCCAGGGTTGGAAGAAAAACTAAAGCCATCTCCAAAAAGTTATCCTATTGAAAACAAGGAAGGAAAATTAAAAGGAAAAGTAGCGATAATAACCGGTGGAGACAGCGGTATTGGAAAAGCAACGGCACTTCTTTTTGCTTCAGAAGGTTGCGATTTGGTGATTCCTTATCTAAGTGAAACTACCGATGCCAAAAAAACAAAGAAAGAAATTGAAAATTTCGGACAGAAGTGTTTACTGATTAAAGGAAATTTAGAAAAAGAAAATCACTGCAAAAAAGTGATTATCAAAACCATTTCCGAATTTGGTAAATTGGATATTTTGGTAAATAATGCTGCAAATCATTGGGAAGCCAAAAGCATTTTCGATATAACCACAGAACAATTGCTTAAAACTTTTCATTCCAATTTTTTTTCTGTTTTTTGGCTTACTAAATATGCTTTGGAACATTTAAAAAAAGGGGGTTGCATTATTAATACGGCTTCAGTAACTGCTTATCGGGGAAGTCCGCATTTAATGGATTATGCTTCAACCAAAGGTGCGGTTATTTCATTTACCCGAAGTTTATCTTCCAATTTAGCAGAAAAAGGAATCCGTGTTAATGCTGTGGCTCCAGGTCCTATTTGGACGCCGTTAATTGCCTCTTCATTTTCCAAGAAAAAAGTTTCGGAATTTGGCAGCGATACGCCCATGAAACGTGCAGGAGAACCTAATGAAGTGGCTACTTGTTATCTTTTCCTCGCTTCGCAAGATGCTTCTTATATTACCGGACAAGTGCTGCATCCTAATGGTGGAGAAATTGTTAATGGATAGGATTGGCTTTTGGCTGAAGATGTAAAGTTGTGAAGAGGTGAAGATGTTGAGAGGTTAAGATGTAAAGAGGTTTTTATTTAATCTATTAATATTCTCTTTATTTTTCCGACTATTTTTTTCAATTTTATACGGGGAAATTGTATTGGTAAAATCAAGTTGGTTGATCAAAGATGCCCGATATTCAAAAATATTTCTAATTTTTCTTTTAATTAAATTTCCCATCAAAGCATTTCCTATTTCACCAAAAGGAACCTTATAATTGACAATGTCCGTCATTTTTACTTTTTTATCACTCAATTCCTCAAAGTGATGTTCATGATGCCACATTGCATAAGGTCCAAAACGTTGTTCATCTACAAAAAATTCTTTTTCTTTAAAATGCGTAATTTCGGTAACCCAATTGCTGTCCACCAAAGGAAAAATTCCAATTTTATACGTGATAATTTGTCCCAAATATGTGGTGAAACCAGGTTCATTGGTAATGGAGAATTTCATGTTTTTAGGAGAAATGGATTCCAAATTCTGTGGAAGCGTAAAAAACTCCCAAACCTGTTCCAACGTAGACGAAATAATCTGTTCCGATTTTAAAGTATAAATTCCTGATTGTTTGGTAAAAGTCATATCAAAATTTTCAGTTTGTTATACACGGTCGTAATCTGCGCGCCAATTTTTAATATTTTTTTTGATTTCTTTACCCGAAAGATTTTCAGAACCTGTTTTGTGTACTAAATCCAAAAATTCTTCATCCGAAGAAAAACGTAAAGCCGCTATTTGAGAAAAAGAGAGTTTGTTGATGATGTTTTCTGTTTTTTCACCGGTAAATTCGAAATAACGTTGCCGGAATTCCAGTTTTACGATTCTGTTCTGCAAAGTAATGGCATAATGCTGCCGCAAGATTACTGCAAGAAACAGAATAAAAAATATAACTATAGAAAATAAAAGCCAGTTCAAATAATCATTTTCTGTAACAGATTTATAGATACCCCACAACAATAATAATAACAACACGGGCAAAAGAAAAAAATGATGGGGTGGATAATATCTTACATGATTGTTGAAATTTTGTGTTTTCATAATTTTAATTTTTTTGATGATTTTTGCACACTTGATATTTCATGGAAAGGCAGTATTTCCATTTTCTCCTAAGAAACTCAAAAAGCAGAACATTTCCGTAAAGCATACTGAAACAGTAGAAACTGTCTTCAACAGGCATCGTTCCAATTCGGATTCCCAAATTTTCAGCATTGTTATAGTGTACCACTGGATTTTCGGAATAGGAACCGGTAAGTGCAGAATTCACAAAGAAAAAAGGAATATAAATAACGATAAAGCTAAGGTAAAATCGCTGAATATAACTCCACCTGAAAATAAGCTGAAGCAACATGAGAAGAGAAAATACGCCAAAATTAACCACTGTATAAGTTTTGTCGTGATGTACAATGGCTATGGATAAACTGATAAAAAAAAGAATTAAAGTGGTTATATAAGCAAAAGATTTATTCAGTTTCAAAGAAGGAAAAAAATATTCTAAGGAATAATGAATGAAATTGCTGGAATAAGGTATTAAAAGGAAAAACAGCCATTCTTCCAAAGGAAGGCGAAACCAATAAATTCCTGTAAGGTATTGTTCATTAAAGCCCCAAATTTCTTGGTAGGCAAAATAAACATCCCAAGCCAAAAAAAATATTCCCACTACCATAATAGCAGCGAAGTAAGGTTTGTAAAACCGGATAAAATGCATCCACTTTCTCTCGAAACTGTACAAAAAAGGAATGGCAAAACTGGCGATGTTCAAAAACAAATAATAGTATTTTTCCAAAATTTATTTTTTTGGTGTTGAGGTTTTGGCTTCTCTAAAATATTTCAAAGGAACAAACAGCATCCCAAAACATTCCCCATGTTCTTTTCCTAAATGCTTATGATGCATTTTATGAGCTTTTCTTAAAGCGCGCAAATACCAGTTATTCGTTTTGTCAAACCATTTAAAACGACGGTGTATCAATACATCATGCACCAGGAAATAACAAATTCCGTAAAATAAAATTCCTAATCCTACAAAAAACATCCAATTGATTCCTTCCCACGTTCCAAAATAAAAAAGTAAAATACTGGGAATGGCAAAAACGACAAAAAAGAAATCATTTTTCTCGAAAACATGAGGATATCCCGGTTGATGATGATCTTCATGAAAATACCAGCCCAAACCGTGCATTACAAATTTGTGGGTAAGCCAGGTTATGCCTTCCATGGTCATAAAAACAATTATGGTAATTAAGATGTAGAGCAGGATCATGAACTTATTATTTTAAATTTAAATATTTCTTGATTTCTTTTACTAAAGCGGCATCCTTAGACTTGCTATAATTTTTGCGAAGAAAACTTTCGTCTTCCTTAAGGTTTTGATTATATCCTAATATTTTGGGAATTTTCTTTTGTGAAATATATCTTAAAAATCTTATTTCCAAATTGTTGTTTTCCAATTCTACTGCTTTGTCCAGCATTTTTTTTCCTTTATTGAAAAAACTGATTTTATTAAAAGGATTGTAGGAGTGTTTTGCCAAAAAGAAATTTCCTACCCCTGATAAAGCAAGAAAAATCGGTTTTTTTGTTTTTTGATAATCTGCATTTACTTTGGCGAGAAAAATTTTGGAATCTGCGGAAGATTTTTCTGCGTCATTAATCAGCAACCGGTAACTGTGCTTGTCCTGCGAAAAGTACAAGTTGCTAATACAACCCATAAAAAAAACGAATATTAAAAATAATTTCTTCAAAACTTTACGAAATTAAAATTTTTAGATAAAAACATTTCACCAAAAAGATATATTTTCCTTGCATTAGAAACGCGGATTCTCTTTTTTACCAACATTTCGGGTTTGCATTTTACAATTTTCTTAAAGAGGTTCATATAATATTTATACGCCATAAAAACAGCCAATCTACTGGAAAAAGGCAACTGTTTGATGCCTGTTAAAGCATGCGCAAAATCTGCAGCAATGTCTTTTTCAATCCGGCATTTGTCTTCGGATGAAAAATTTTGAAAATCAATTCCGGGGAAATAAGTTCGGTTCAATTCGTTATAATCTGCACTGATGTCCCTCAGGAAATTTATTTTCTGAAAAGCGGCTCCTAAACTTTGGGCGTATATTTTCAAACGGTCAAATTCGGCATCATTTCCGTTCACAAAAACTTTTAAACACATTAAACCTACTACTTCAGCACTTCCGTAAATATACTCACTGTATTTGTGGTCATCCAGATTTTTTATTTCGCCCAAATCCATTTTCATGGATCTTAGAAAAGCATCCACCAAATCTTGCGGAATATTTTTTTCGCGCTGGGTTTGACAAAAAGATTGGATGACCGGATTTAATGATATCCCATTCAAAAGAGACTCCCGATAATTTCTTTCAAATTCATGTAAAAGTTTCTCTTTATCAAATCCATGAAAGGTATCCACAATTTCATCAGCAAAACGTACAAATCCGTAAATGTTATAGATATGTTGGCGAATTTCGGGTTTGAACAAAGTAGCTGCCCTTGAAAATGAGGTGCTGTATTTTTGCGTAACCAATTTAGAGGTTAGCTGGGAAATATCATTAAAAATGTT
The DNA here is from genome assembly GCA_023420435.1 of Bacteroidota bacterium. Lineage (GTDB taxonomy): Bacteria > Bacteroidota > Bacteroidia > Flavobacteriales > Weeksellaceae > JAEXBA01. The sequence goes on along the minus strand of JAEZWE010000162.1, from coordinate 4,724 downwards.
TAAATTATTCATGATTTGTGTGTGTTTTGTCAATAGGTTTTTTTATATAGAATGCTGATTTTTAAGAATATAATCGGTAACAATTTTTCCGGATATTAAAGCGGGCGGAACTCCAGGTCCGGGAACGGTTAACTGTCCGGTGTAAAATAAATTTTTTATTTTTTTATTTTTGATGGAAGGTCTTAATACCGAAGTTTGCAGAAGCGTATTGGCAAGACCATAAGCGTTACCTCTGCAGGAGTGATATCTTTCCTTAAAATCATGAACGCCAAAAGATTTTTTAAATACTACGGCATCCCTTAAATCTTCTCCGGTACATTCTTTAATTCTATCTAATATAAGATTAAAATAATGGGTATGAATCTCTGGATTATCATCTAAATCCACCGCTACAGAAATCAGAAAAAAACCGACTTCCTTGTCGGTTGGAGCCAGTGAATCATCCGTTTTGCTTGAAAAGTTGGCGTAGAACAGCGGCTTTTTAGGAAATTCTTTGGAATCATAAATTTCTTTAGCATGTTCATTAAAATCGGTATCGAAAAATAAATTATGGTGAAGCAAACCTTCTACTTTACGGTTAAATGCCACATAATAGAGTAGGGAAGACGGTGCAAAAGTTTTCTTTTCCCAATATTTCTCAGGATAGTTTCTTTTGTTGTCTAACAATTTTTCGGTGTGTGCATAATCTGCTCCGGAAATGACGAGATCTGCAGGATAATTATTTTGTTGGGTTTTCACTGCTGAAATTTTTTCTCCTGCATAATCAAAACCAATCACTTCCTGATGGGTGAGGAATTTTACGCCTAATTCTTCTGCTAATGAAACCATCGCTTTTGCTACCGCATTAAAACCACCTTTAGGATACCAAGTTCCCAAACCAAAATCAGCAAAATTCATAAAATTATAAAAAGCGGGTGTATTGGTAGGTTTTGCTCCTAAAAATAGAACCGGAAATTCTAAAATACTCTGTAATTCAGGATTTTTTATTTCGCTTCTTATTTGCTGGGAAATGTTTTTAAAAAATAAATTAATCCTCATTATACTTTCCCATGAAACCAATTCCAAAATGGAAATTCCGGGATTATATACTAAATTTTGCATTGCCAACTGGTAATTCTTTTCGGCACTTTTTAGAAATTTCAGCAGTTTCTTTCCGCTTCCTTTTTCAATATTTTCAAAAGTTTCCGCAATATCTTCAGGGTTGTCCGCAATATCCATAAAATGATTTTTCCCGAAAATTACTCTGTATGCCGGAGAAAGTTTTGTAAGTTCATAATAATCTGAAACTTTTTTGTCGAAATCGGAGAAAAATTTTTCAAAAACGTCGGGCATCCAATACCAACTTGGTCCCATATCGAATTTGTAACCGTCTTTTTCCCATAAAGAAGCTCTGCCTCCCAACTGTTCATTTTTTTCCAGAACGGTCACTTTATAGCCAGCTTTAGCCATATAACAGGCGGAAGCTAAAGAAGAAAAGCCAGAACCAATAATAATCACCGTTTTCATGGAGTATAATATAAAAGGATATATAAAGATTCAAAAATATTTTTTAAAAATAGGAAATCTACATATTTTATTGCATTGATTTTTTATAATTATAAAATGATTTTTATATAGATTTGATATAAATGATGAAACAATGGTAAAAAGCGATGGTGTTTTTTAGATTTTACAAGAAAGAAAAATAAAGCATAGTCTTTTCAAAAATGAGAATGTTACAATATAATTTTATTAAATATGGAATTTTTGGTGATTATCCAAATTGTTAATCTAAAGCATCTTCATTAAAAGAAATAAGATACTTATCAATATACAGCTGTTGGTTTTTGGATTGATATTGCTGTATGTAGCGTGGATGCTCCAATGCGGTAAGTTTTTCGAAAAGTTTTTCCTCGCGGTTGATTTTATGAAGAAAGTCTGCATTTTTTTTTCCTAAAACAAAAGCATTTTCGGTATCTAATCCCAAAGAAATATGTTTTTTCAGCGTCTCGATCATAAATGGTTTTACACATTCAAAAAGGTTTTTGTCGTCATAATAATTGGCGTTAATCCAGTTTCCATTTTTCTTCTGAATAATAGCCAGCGGAAAAGGTGAATTGATATAAAAATCGCTGTAAAACTGGTGAACACCACCGTATGCCTTAATTACTTCGTACATAAATACCGATGAAATTTCATGAGAATAAGCAGATTTCATTTCAATTCCGCATTCACTTTTCAGTCTTTTGGTGTCTGTAAAAGGAACACCTGTAATTCCTGCGCCATTTCTACTTGGATTGATTCCGATGACGAATTTTCTTTTGTTGTTATCATGATAAAATTGATCATAGAACACTTTCATTACTATCTCGGTTTCAGGATTTTCCCGAAAAGGATTAAGTACCGCAAATCCTTCCGGCAAACTTCCTTCGTAATGCAGTTGTTTATTAAACTCGATGATTTTTTCTCCAATAGGTTTGGATAAATTTATTTCTTTGATTGGGTTTGCCATTTCGTTTTGTTAAAATTTGCTTAGAGAGGCTTAAGGTACAAAGAAAACACGAAGGAACTACGGAAAAAGATGGGATTAAATACGGCTTTAGTACGATTCAACTACGACTCAACATTCTGGATATCAGAGAGTTGGGTAGTTTATCGTGAAGCATTAAGTAAAGATAAAGCACAGCAATTTAATTTACCAAGTTTCTTAGCATCCGGTAATTATGTGGTGGAAGTAAAAAGGGAAGATGTTAATAAAGAGAAAATTTTTAAAATGATGGTGAAAAGGTGAAAGTGTTGAGTTGTTGAGGAATAAATTGGCAAAGTGGGAAAAGAAGAATATCAATAAGTGGGCACGCTTTATATTTTTCAATCTGTTGTGATAATTTTAGTAAAAAGATTCAGATTATGAAACTAATGTAAATTTTAAAATATATCCCTATTGGAAAACTGTAAACTCGGCATTAAGACGGTTTTTTTATCCTCTCCCCAGAATTAGAAATTAAGTGGAAAAGAAGTTATTAGTAGGTTATTTTAACTTTTAATTATCTTATTTTTATTTACAAAATACCTATAATGCATATTTAATTTCAACCGCAAAGACGCAAAAATTTCATTTTCAATTTTTTTATGTTTTTGGCCGGCCAAGTTTTCATGAAATACGTTCGCAGACTTCGTTTCTGTTAAGATTGAAAATCTTCGATTTTCTTTTGCTATAAAACGTCATTTTGTAAAATTCAAATTGCGTCTTTGCATTAAATATTGAAAATCAAAAAATTGAAATATATTTAATAATGCACTACAGTTACAAAATAAAATAATATAATAACTTTAAAGAAAAAGAAAGTGTTTCTTCTGAAATAAGTATGTTTTAGAATATTCTGTGTATTTCCTATTTAGAGAATTATCTCCCATAATATCCACTAAAATTTATAAATGCAAGCTATATTTTTTTGGAAGAATAAAAAATAATTCTATATTTGTGCAATCGATTACATAAATCCATCAAATCATGACTCATTATAGTTTCCGTTACGCTCATCATCCTGCAGATGCTAAATCCTACGATACCCAAAAATTAAGAGATGAATTCTTAATTGAAAATCTGTTTGAAAAAAACCGCATCAACTTAGTTTATTCCATGTACGACCGTTTTATTGTAGGAGGCGTAATGCCCATTGATCAATAATTAACATTAGAAACCATCCCCTATATAAAATCTGAAAATTTTTTGGACAGAAGAGAATTGGGAATTGTAAATGTTGGAGGTTTAGGAGAAGTACGTGTGGACAATGAAATTTTTATTCTGGAAAAAAAAGAAGCCCTGTATATCGGAAAAGGAGCCAAAGAAGTGGCTTTTTCGAGTAAAGAAAAGGAACCTGCTTTATTTTACCTCAATTCGGCTCCGGCACATTCCGTTTTTCCAACTAAGAAAATCGGTAAAAACGAAGCTGTTATTATAGAACTTGGTGAAGAGAAAACCGCTAATAAAAGAATATTAAATAAACTCATCGTTAATGAAATTGTAAAAACCTGTCAGTTACAAATGGGATTAACAGAGCTTCTTCCTGGAAATATCTGGAATACGATGCCTTCCCACACCCATGAAAGAAGGATGGAAGCTTATTTTTATTTTGATTTGGAAGCGGGACAAACCGTAGCTCATTTTATGGGGCAACCTCAGGAAACAAGACACCTTTTCATGAAAAACCATGATGCCGTTTTATCACCGGAATGGTCTATTCATTCAGGAGCCGGAACTTCCAACTACTCCTTTATCTGGGGAATGGGAGGCGAAAATTTGGATTACGGCGATATGGATATCGTATCAGCGGATGAATTAAAATAAAATTTTGAAAATATTTATTTGATCATAAAACTGAATAAAATATCATCAACTTCAGAAATCAAAACAAAGCAACAAGTAAAATGGAACTCTTTAGTTTAAAAAATAAAAATGCGCTCATTACCGGCGGTACACATGGTTTAGGAATGGCTATGGCGGAAGCTTTAGCACAAGCCGGTGCCCAGTTAATTATTACCGGAAATACCCCAAAGAAAATGGAAGAAGCTTTAGCTCATTACACTTCCAAAGGGTTTTCTGCCAAAGGTTATTTGTTTGATGTAACCAACGAAACCGATGCCGCAAAATATGTGGAAATAATAACCCAAGAAGTAGGTGATATCCATATTTTGGTAAATAATGCCGGAATTATCAAACGTGAACCTGCTGTATCCATGGCAGT
>JAEZWE010000086.1 GCA_023420435.1 Bacteroidota bacterium | reverse complement strand
GCCGTCGTGTGCATGTGCATCTCCAAATTCTTTTTTGTCGATTCCTTCAACAAAGTAAACTTTATTGTCCATTTTCACCGCCATAGCACAACCTTTTTCAGATTTTTGGTCGTAAATGCACATTCCGCAACCTGCTTCTACTTCTTTATCTTTCACTTTTTTCTGTGCAAAAACGGTCATCGAAAACATCAGCACAAATAGCAACATTAATTTTTTCATTTTTCTTAAATTTTAGAGTTCAAAAATACAAAATTTTGGAAGGTCGGATTTATGATTTCGCTCATAAAACCCAAATTTTCTACCTAAAAAATATTTAATAAATTTGCTAGATTCTATGAAGCTAAATTTAATTTTCACCAAAGACGGTTTGCAATACCAACTTTTGAACGGAAGAAAAACGGAAGAAGAAAATTCTTTTTTCATCGATTCAGAAACGGTTTTTGATATTTCTCAAAAATTGAAAGATCTTCTTGCGCTAGAGAAAATTTCTGAAATTTCCGTAATCTCCGCATTAAACCATTTTACATTAATGCCGGATGGATTTTCAGACCATGAATCCGGATATGATTTGATAGCTTACAATTCCCAAGTTGATCAAAATTCGGAAGAACTGATGCTTTCCGTAAACAAAAAATTTGGGGTTCAGTTTTATTATACTTTCCCGAAAGATTTTTACACAGAAATTAAAAACAAACTTTCTTCAGCAAAATTTAATTTTTCCGGTGAAAAATTCCTGAATTCCATCCAAGTAAAAAACGGCAAAGAAATCCACATCAACTTGTACCATAACCAGTGTGAATTTTTTGCTTTAATGGATAAAAAAGTGATTCTTTACAATAATTTGGACGTTAATTCGGAAGTAGATTTTCTTTATTTTATTATGTTTACCTTAAGCAAAATTGGGTTTGGATTAAAAGAAACACACTTTTACGTGTATGGTGAAACCACAGAAAACGACACTTTTATTTCCGAACTTCAAAAATTTGTCAAAAATTTAAAAATCGTTTTCGATAATATCCCGAATAAAAATTTTATTCTTAACTAAACCTTATGTTCAGAATTATTTCCGGTCGTTGGAAAGCCAAAAAAATTTCCGCACCCAAAAACTTCGATGTTCGTCCAACAACCGATTTTGCCAAAGAAGCGCTTTTCAGTATTTTGGAAAATCGTTTCGATTTGGAATTTTGTTCCGCTTTAGATTTATTTGCCGGCATTGGTTCCATAACTTTGGAATTGGCTTCCAGAGATTGTCAGGATATTACTTCCGTAGAATTTAATCCCAAACATTGTGCTTTTATTAATACTACCGCTGCAGAATTGGATATGGCCATTCAAATAAACGTACAGCGTGGCGATGTTTTTGATTGGCTGAAGAAAAACAGAACCAAAAAGCAATACGACATTATTTTTGCGGATCCTCCTTTTGATTTGGATGAGAAAAAATATTCAGAATTAATTTCTTTAATCCTGAATAACAATTATTTAAAACCAAACGGAATTTTTATACTGGAACATCAAACCAAAAACAAACCTCAACATCCCAATCTTCAAGATACCCGAAAATATGGAAATGTGAGTTTTTCCCTCTTCAAACCTAACGAAACTTCGTCTGATTTAGAGGGTGAAAATCCTTAATTGCTGATGAAATGATTATCTTTGCACCAATAAAAAAGTAAAGATGTCCGATATCATTCTCAATACCATTCCTGAAGCATTAGAAGACCTTAAAAACGGAAAAGTAATCATCGTTGTTGATGATGAAAATCGTGAAAACGAAGGCGATTTTCTTTCTGCTGCAGAACTTACCACTCCGGAAATTATTAATTTTATGACCATTCATGGAAGAGGTTTAATTTGTACGCCACTTCCGGAAAAACGTTGTGATGAATTAGGTTTGGATGTAATGGTTACCAGAAGCAGCGATCCTAAAGAAACCGCTTTTACAGTTTCTATTGATCTTTTAGGAGATGGTGTTTCTACAGGAATTTCTGCAAGTGATCGTGCGAAAACCATTTTGGCGTTGATGGACGAAAAAACAAAACCTACCGATTTTATGCGTCCTGGTCATATTTTTCCGCTTCGGGCTAAAAGTGGCGGTGTTTTGAAAAGAGCAGGACATACTGAAGCTGCGATTGATCTTACAAAATTGGCGGGAATGAAAGAAGGCGGCGTAATTTGTGAAATCATGAACGAAGATGGAACAATGGCAAGACTTCCGGAATTAATGCTGTTGGCAAAAAAACTGGATTTGAAAATTGTTTCCATTGAAGATTTAATTCATTACCAATTAAAGAAAGGAGATTTAGTTCATAAAATTGAGGAAAGAAAAATAAAAACCCATTTTGGAGATTTTGATTTTCATGCTTTTCAGGAAGCGCACACCGATCAAATTCACTTTGCTTTAACGAAAGGAAATTGGGAAATAAATGAACCGGTTTTGGTTCGTGTACAGAGTTCCAGTTCGTATTTTGATGTTTTATCCAGATTAATCAACGGTGAAACACCACTTTTGGAAAAGGTAACGAAAATGATTAGCGACGAAGGAAAAGGCGCCATTATTTTCATCAATAACGTTTCTAATGCAGAAAATACAATGCGAAAATTGCAACAATTTTTAGATTTTCAGGATGGACAAGTAAATCGACCTACCGTTTCTGCCAATTTTATGGAATATGGAATTGGAACACAAATTTTGAAAAAATTGGGAATTAATAAGTTTAGAGTTATCAGTCAAAACCCGAATCAAAAACCGTTGGTTTCCGGTTATGATGTTGAAGTGACGGAAATGGTTCAGTTATAAAATTCTATAAATTCATAAAAAATGGCTTGAGAAATCAAGCCATTTTTATTTCGTCAAATTTCTGAAATCCGTTTAAAAAACTTTTCACATCCATTCTTTTTTTGCCTTCCAACTGTACTTCTAAAGGAAAATAAACACCATCTTTTGAGAAAATTTTAAATTCATTTTTTGAAATTTCCACCGTTCCTGGAATATTATCATGATTCAAAATTTCATATTTCCCGGCAAAAATTTTTAAAGTTTTCTCCTCATTTCCAAATTTTAAAACCGTAAAAGCACAAGGATAAGGTGACATTCCGCGGATAAAATTATGTACTTTTTCAGTTTCCTGATTCCAGTTGATCTTCGTATCCTCTTTAAAAATTTTAAAAGCATTTTTCGGATTTTCAACTTCCGGTTGTGGTTTTTCTACAATAGCATTTTCCGCTAAGCCGTCCAATGTTTTAACGATTAAATTGGCTCCTAAAACCATTAATTTATCATGCAATTCACCAGCATTTTCTTCCGGTAAAATTTCTATTTCGTCTTGTAATAGAACATTTCCTTCATCAATTTTCTCATTGATAAAAAAAGTGGTGGCTCCTGTTTTCTTCTCACCGTTAATAATCGCAAAATTAATTGGCGCTGCACCACGATAATC
>JAEZWE010000127.1 GCA_023420435.1 Bacteroidota bacterium | reverse complement strand
GTCTTTCTATAGGTTTCAATCCGCCCCAGGAATTTCCAAGCAGCTCAACTTTATAATTCTGATCGTGTAGTGTTTTACAAATTTTCTCCACCCGTTGATCCGTATAAAGATTATTAAAAACACTTACCAAAACTTTCATAGCAAAATACTAATTCTTTTTTACCAAATGATAAAGCTGAATGAAACAAAGAATCGCATTAGGAATAATAATAGGCCATAAATAATCACTGAACACACCATAAATTACAAATAAAATACATCCAATAAGATTCACTAAACGTACTTTTCTTAAATCCTTGAGGATAAAACTCAAAACAACAAAAAAAGACGCTGCATAGCCTACATAATTTGTAATTTCCGGTGTCATAATAAAAATTTAGAGGGCAAACCTAATCATTTCCAATGAGATAATAAAATTTGGCATGACATAAAGTCAGATAACAAAATTTGGTAAAGTATTTGTAACTTTGATCAACTTGGAAGAATGAACTTCCAGAAAATTATTGAGATTTAATTATGGATTATAAATTTTCAGACGGTTTGGACAAAGTGTTCAAACAAAGCAAAAATGAAGCGAGACGACTGAAAAGCGAATTCCTAAATACAGAACATTTGTTATTAGGAATTATAAAAACAGAAAATTCTGCAAGGGAAATTCTTCAGACTTTAAACGTGGATCTAACCCAAATCCGTAGAAAGGTAGAGCGATTTTTTAACTCCAATATTAATCCTTTGGTGGAAGAAACAACTCATATTTCTTTCACGAAAATGGCAGATCAAGCCGTAAAGAGGGCTGAGTTAGAATGCAGGCAATACCGAAGTTCAGAAATAAATACGGTTCATCTCCTTTTGGGTATTTTATACAAATTTGAAGACCCAACATCCAATATTTTAGGCGCTTATGATGTGGATTATGAAAGTGTTTCAAAGGAATATCAAACCATGTTGAAAAATTCCGGCGAATCTCCGAAAATGGGCGCTTATGATGATGATGAAGAGCGTGAAGATTATTCACAAATGCGCAAACCCACAGGAAATATAAGCACGGGTAAAAGCAAAACACCAACCTTGGATAACTTTGGAAGAGATTTAACAAATCTTGCAAAAGACGGCAAATTAGATCCTGTTATAGGTCGCGAAAAAGAAATTGAAAGGGTTTCTCAAATTTTATCCAGAAGAAAGAAAAACAATCCCCTTTTAATAGGAGAACCTGGTGTCGGAAAATCCGCCATTGCAGAAGGTTTAGCTTTGAGAATTCACCAGAAAAAAGTTTCTCGAGTTCTCTATAATAAAAGAGTTATTACATTAGATTTAGCAAGTTTGGTTGCTGGAACCAAATATCGTGGACAGTTTGAAGAAAGAATGAAAGCAATCATGACTGAATTAGAAAAAAATCGTGATGTTATTCTCTTTATTGATGAACTGCATACAATTGTTGGCGCAGGAAGCTCCACAGGAAGTTTAGATGCTTCTAACATGTTTAAGCCCGCTTTAGCCAGAGGTGAAATCCAATGTATTGGTGCAACAACTTTAGATGAATACAGACAATATATTGAAAAAGACGGTGCATTAGAAAGAAGATTTCAAAAAGTAATGGTTGAACCTACTTCCATTGATGAAACCATACTTATTTTAAATCAAATTAAAGATAAATACGAAGATCACCATAATGTTACCTACACGGATGAAGCTATTACTGCATGTGTAAATCTGACTTCGAGATATATTACGGATCGTTTTCTTCCTGATAAAGCCATCGACGCAATGGATGAAGCTGGTTCTAGGGTGTATATCAAAAATATGAAAGTTCCAAATGACATCATTGATCACGAAAAGAAAATTGAAGAAATAAAAGAACAAAAGCAAAAAGCGGTAAAGGCGCAAGATTATCTTGAAGCCAGAAAACTGAAAGATGAAGAAGAAAGGCTAACGATGGAGCTTTCTGCAGCCCAAGAAAAATGGGATAAAGATGTCAAAGAAAAGAAAGAAGTCGTTACCGAAGAAAATGTTGCTGAAGTTGTTTCTATGATGAGCGGTGTTCCCGTTACAAAAGTAGGAAAAAACGAGTTGGATAAACTGGCTAAAATGGACGAAAAACTGAACGGAAAAGTAATTGGACAACAGGAAGCTGTTAAAAAAGTCGTAAAAGCCATCCAAAGAAACAGAGCTGGATTAAAAGATCCAAATCGTCCTATAGGAACTTTTATTTTTCTTGGAACAACCGGTGTTGGTAAAACAGAATTAGCAAAAGTAATGGCTCGTGAATTATTCGATTCTGATGAAGCATTAATTAGAATTGACATGAGTGAATATATGGAGAAATTTGCAGTTTCCAGATTGGTTGGTGCGCCTCCAGGATATGTGGGTTATGAAGAAGGCGGACAATTAACGGAAGCGGTAAGAAGAAAACCTTATGCTGTCGTACTTTTAGATGAAATTGAAAAAGCACATCCCGATGTTTTCAATATTTTATTGCAAATTTTAGATGAAGGACACGTTACCGATTCTTTGGGAAGAAAAATAGATTTTAGAAATACCATTATCATTTTAACTTCTAACATTGGAACAAGGGATTTGAAAGATTTTGGAGATGGTGTTGGTTTTGGAACTTCTGCAAAGAAAATAACCAGCGATGCTAGAGCAAGATCAACCATTGAAAGTGCCCTTAAAAAAGCATTTGCTCCTGAGTTTTTAAATAGAATTGACGATATTATCGTATTCAATTCATTAGAAAAAGAAGACATCAAAAAAATTATTGATATTGAGCTTACCAAACTTTACGGTCGTCTTGAAAAACTGGGTTATCATGTGGAATTAACAGAAGAAGCTAAAAACTTCATTGCTGAAAAAGGTTGGGATAAAGATTTTGGAGCTCGCCCTTTAAAACGCGCGGTTCAAAAATATATTGAAGATCTGCTTGCCGAAATGTTGGTAAACAAACAAATAAAAGAAGGCGAAAAAGTTGTTCTACAACTCAATGAAACTAAAGAAGCTTTAGAAAAACAAGAAGCAGTAAAAGAAAAGAAAGAAAAAGCTTAAATATCAAAAAACCACCAAATTCTGGTGGTTTTTTTTTGAAAAATATAAGTAATTCTGAAAATTTCAAAAAGTTGTAAATTTGCAACGCAAAACTTTCCCTTAACGAAAGCGTAGCAAAATTATGAAAATAGTAGTGGGTTTATCAGGCGGAGTAGATTCTTCAGTTGCCGCCTATCTTTTACAGCAACAAGGTCACGAAGTTATCGGCCTTTTCATGCGGAATTGGAACGATGCTTCTGTTACTTTGGAAGACGAATGTCCTTGGATTGAAGACAGCAACGACGCTTTAATGGTCGCTCAAAAACTAGGAATTCCGTTTCAGGTGATTGATATGAGCGAACTTTACAAAGAACGAATTGTTGATTATATGTTCGCCGAATACGAAAAAGGAAGAACGCCAAATCCTGATGTTTTGTGCAACAGAGAAGTAAAATTCGATGTTTTTTTGGAAACTGCTCTTTCTCTGGGAGCTGAAAAAGTTGCAACCGGACATTATGCTCGTTTAGACTCTTTTGAAAACGAAAAAGGAAAAGAAATTTTCCAACTTTTAGCAGGAAAAGATAACAATAAAGA
>JAEZWE010000117.1 GCA_023420435.1 Bacteroidota bacterium | reverse complement strand
GATTACTGGCTGTAGAAACTTCCACCCCTACATAAACAAAAATGGCAATCATTCCTAAAAGCAATTGAGGATATTGAAACGCTGAGGTTTTGTGGTGTCCCGAAACTACATCATCCGTATTTTCAGTATTGGTTGGTGTTGCGGAAGGTAAAGATGAAAATTTCAGCATGATGGCTACCAAAATAAATGCGGCTCCTAAAACCAAATAAGGAATTTTTACAGAGTCTATACTGGCTTCAGTATTGTTTGCCGTTGCAGAACCAAAAATGGCAAAAGCGACAATAAGTGGACCTATCGTTGTTCCTAAATTGTTAATTCCTCCAGCCATAGTTAATCTTTGTGATCCGGTTTCTTTAGGACCAACTTCAATAGCTAAAGGATTAGCCACAATTTGTTGTAGAGAAAATCCTAATCCTACGATAAACAGTCCGGAAATCATTAATGCAAAAGAGCCTGCATTGGCAGCAGGATAAAATAAAAGGGTTCCAGCTGCGGAAATAAGCAATCCCCAAATTAAACCATTTTTATATCCAATTTTGTTAATAAGATCCTGTTTTATCGCTTTTGATATAAACATATAAATTAGCGAACCTACGGTATAAGCCACATAAAATGCAACAGAAACTAATTGGCTTTCTCCTTGGGTAAGATTAAAAGTTTTTTTGAAAACAGGAATTAAAATGTCGTTGCTGGCTGCAACAAAACCCCAAAAGAAAAACACCGTAACCAAAGGAATGAATTGTCCCCAATTGGTTTGCTTCGAGTAATTAGACATAGTTTGTTATAATTTTATTAAAAACAAATATATCTATTTTTTACATAGGGTAATACTTTTCCAGAATTTTTTGCATTTCATTTCTGGATTTTGTTTTTAGTTCTTCCGCAGAAGTATTGGGTTCTAAAACTCCGTGAAAATAAATTTTCACTTTTCCTGGATATCCTCTGTATTTATCGAAAGGAAACATTTCTTTTAAGCCAACAAAAGTATAAACTGCTAAGGGAGATTGATGTTTGGAAGACAAAATAAAAGCTCCATCTTTAAACTGATCCAATATTACAGAAATATCATCCGGAACACCGCCTTCCGGAAAAATCGCAATGCTTTCTCCTTCTTCCATTCTTTCTGCGCAACGTCGGTAAACTTCTGCTCTGCTTTTTGCAGAACTTCGGTCAACCATCACACAAATCCGTTTATAAATAGTTCCGAAAATCGGGATTTTTACCAATTCTTTTTTTCCAACATAGCATAATGGATGATTAGGAAAAAGAATGCAAGGAAGCATAACATCCATTAAAGAAGTATGGTTGGCAATAATGACGTATTGCGTACCTTTTTCAATTTTATCTTGGCTCAACTTTATTAGTTCATATCGGAAACCCATTCCGTAAAACATTCCTAAAGCCCAAAGTCTTATAAATTTGTACGCATAAGGATAATGTTCTTTTTTAAAAGAGAGTAGATAAACCGGGAGACCTAAAACCAAGGTTAAAACCGTTCCTAGAATTATCATCCAACCACGCCAAAGAAGATTTAAGATTTTTGTCATTAAGAATTTTAAAACGAAAGCTAAAATAAGAAATTATCCATTGAAAATTACCTTTTTCTTTACTGTATAATTTAAAATTGATACCAAAATAATGGCGGAAATTTTACTTATCACTTCGGGACTTAAGGTATAAACTACCAAATTGAAATTATCGAGGAAAATAAAATTATAAAAAATTTGAAAAAAAGATAAACTCAACAGAGTTGATAAAAAGGATACAAACATAAAATAAGCAAACTCTCTTCTTTTGGAATATTTTCCTCTTTCGAAAACAAACCAGATACTCAAAAAATAATTGGTGATAATTCCACAAGTAGTAGATAATACATTACTTAATGGGAAAGAAATACCGTAGAGATTTTTTTCGTGAGGAAAAAACTTTGGCACCGAAACACTCAACATTTTAAAAGCGCCAATTTCGACCATAGCACTTAAAGCACCGGCAATAATAAAGAACAGAATTTGTTTTTTCTGAAGCAAGAGATTCTTCACTTAGGAAATTATGCTGCAAATTTAAAATTTATGTTAAAGAATTAAAAACTTTAATAAAATTTTTTGATAAAAGAAAATAATTACTAATTTTATCTAACGAAGCGAGGATATTACTTGGCAATAAATTCATTTTCAAACTCTTATGAAAATGTTTTTTTGTCTTGAGACACCAGATTTTTCTTTTCTGTATTACCTATTTTAATTATTTTTTTTATGAATCCGAGAAAACCATTCCGAAAATTTCAAGCACAACAGAATAAAATTGAAGACCTGGAAAAAAGCAACTCCCGTTTTAAAAGAATCTATTCGGAATACGAAAACATGTCCGAACAACTTTGGAATATCGAAAATTCAGAAGGAGATTCTATTCCCGATGATTTTTTAAATGCCATCAAACTCCAAACTTCTTATCTGGAAGATGAAATTGAAGATTGGCTGTACGAATCAGACCATAAAAATGTTGAATGACACCTTAGCTCATCTTTTTCCCAAAAAAATTAAAGATTAATTCCTATTTTCGCATTTCGTTTTTTATAAATGTTAATATATGGTAGCCATTATAGACGGAGGTTCCACCAAATGCGATTGGGTAATTCTGGATAAATTCGGAAAAATGAGCCTGAAAACGGAAACTATGGGTTTTAATCCCAACATTATTTCTCCTGAACTCATCGTTCCTGAAATTGAAAAAAACACCCAACTTACCGCAATAAAAGATTCCCTTAAATACGTTTTTTTTTATGGTGCGGGTTGTGGAGTTCCTGAAAACCGAATCATCGTAGAAAATGAGTTGCAAAAAATTTTTGAAAATGCAGAAATTAGTGTAAAAGAAGATCTTACCGCTGCCGCTTATTCCGCCTACAACGGAAAACCTGCCATCGTTTGCATTTTGGGTACAGGATCCAATTCCTGCTATTTTGATGGACAAAACATTCGGCGTGAATTGCCTTCATTAGGATTTTTAATTGGAGATGAAGGAAGTGGAAGCGCATTAGGAAAAAATCTGTTGCGACGCTTTTTCATGAAAAAATTACCTGAAGATCTTCATTATAAATTTACTGAAAAATACAATTTGGGAATAGAAGATGCCATTAAAAACATGTATCATAATCCACGGGCAAATGCATATTTGGCTGATTTTAATAAATTTATTGTAGAAAATAAATCTCATCCTTATTTTCAAAATATGGTCTTTGATGAAATGAAGAATTTTTTGGATTACCAAGTTCTTCCTTATCAAGAAGCTAAAGATGCCGAAATTAATTTTATTGGTTCCATTGCTTATTATTATGAAGATATTTTAAGAGCAGCCGCAGCAGAATTCAACTTGCATGTGGGAACCATTGTACAAAAACCCATCGAAAGTTTAGTGGAATACCACAAAAACTACATCCTGAATCAAAACTGATTCAATCAAAATAATTTAAAATTTTATGCCTAACAAAAACAATAGAGACGAGCAGAAGTTCAACCAGGCTGCTCTAGATTACCATAAAGCAGAACCTAAAGGAAAAATTGAAGTTATTCCTTCAAAACCCCATTCCACTGCGCGAGATTTATCACTGGCTTATTCTCCTGGAGTTGCCATTCCTTGTTTAGAAATTGAGAAAAATCCGAAAACCATTTACGATTATACCGGAAAAGGAAACCTTGTAGCAGTAATTTCCAACGGAACTGCAGTTCTCGGCCTTGGAGATATCGGTGCAGAAGCTTCCAAACCGGTAATGGAAGGAAAAGGATTACTTTTCAAAATTTTTGCCGACATCAATGTTTTCGATATCGAGATTAATGAAAAAGATCCCGATAAATTTATTGAAATTGTGAAAGGTATCGCACCCACTTTTGGAGGAATAAACCTGGAAGATATCAAAGCTCCCGAAGCTTTTTACATTGAGCAACGTTTAAAAGATGAACTCGATATTCCCTTGATGCACGATGATCAGCATGGAACTGCTATTATTTCTGCAGCCGCTTTAATCAATGCTTTGGAAATTGCCGGAAAAAAAATTGCTGAAGTAAAAATGGTGGTTAATGGAGCAGGAGCTGCAGCCATTGCTTGTACCAAACTGTATATTTCTTTAGGCTTAAATCCGAAAAATATTTTAATGTGTGACAGTAAAGGAGTTATCAATCATACAAGAGAAAATTTAACCCCGGAAAAAATTGATTTTGTTGCACAAACCGACATCGAAACTTTGGAAGATGCTGTAAAAGGTGCCGATGTTTTTGTTGGACTTTCCAAAGGAAATGTAATGTCGCCGGAAATGTTGCTTACGATGTCCGAAAATCCAATTGTTTTTGGTTTGGCAAATCCAACGCCGGAAATTGATTACGATGTAGCCATCCAAACCAGAAAAGATGTAATTATGGCTACAGGAAGAAGCGATTTTCCGAATCAGGTAAATAATGTTTTAGGATTTCCTTATATTTTTCGTGGAGCTTTAGATGTTCAAGCTTCAGGAATTAATGAAGAAATGAAATTGGCAGCAGTTCATGCCATTGCAGATTTAGCTAAAGAACCGGTTCCGGAAATGGTGATTTTAGCTTACAATCTTAAAAATTTGAATTTTGGAAGAGATTATTTTATTCCAAAACCTTTTGATAGCCGGCTTTTAACTCGCGTTTCGATTGCGGTTGCAAAAGCAGCCATGGAAAGTGGAATTGCAGGAAAAAATATCGAAGATTTTCACGCCTACGAAAACGAACTTTTGGACAGAATGGGACGTGATGAAAAACTCATTCGTATGATGCAAAACCGTGCAAAAGCAGATCCAATGAGGATTACACTAGGAAATGCAGAAGAATATAATGTTTTGAAAGCGGCACAAATTCTTTACGAAGAAGGAATTGCGAAACCTATTTTGTTGGGTGAGAAAAAATTCATTCAGGAACAAATGGAAAAATTTGGAATTGATATGGATGTTCCAATTATCGATCCTAATGATGAAGAAATGCGCGAAAAAAGAAGAGAATACCGCAAAACCATTTGGGATTTAAGAAAAAGAAAAGGCGTCAACGAATATATCGCAAAAAGATTGGTTCGCCAAAGAGATTATTTTGCACCGCTTATGCTGAAACACGGAGATACAGATGCACTTTTGGTAGGCTATTCCAAAAATTACCGCACCGTTTTGAAACCCATCATGGAAGTTATCGAAAAAGATAATGGCGTACTGAAAAT
>JAEZWE010000077.1 GCA_023420435.1 Bacteroidota bacterium | reverse complement strand
TTCTTTCTCTGAAACCGTGTTTGTTTCTTCTTTTTCTTTCTGATGGTTGGAATGTTCTCTTGCTCATTGCTAATATCTTTTAGTGTAAAACTATTTCTTTATTTTCAGACTGCAAAAGTAGGAATATTTTTTTTATCTGCAAATTAATTTTCAAAAAAATGAAACTAAACACAAATAAAAAAATGATTTCTTTTATGGTAATTCTTTTATCGTATGTAATTTGATACAGATTATAACTCTTCTGAATTTTTTACAGCAGCTAAAAATCCTATCTTTGGAGCTTCAAAATTCTAAAAATGTTTACGCCAACTGAACTTCTTGATATTCGAAAATTTTTAAATCCCGAAAATAAAATTGTTATCATAACCCATTATAATCCGGATGGTGATGCTATTGGTTCTACTTTAGGATTGAAACATTTTTTAAAAGCGAAAGGTGTTGATGCAGAAGTTGTGGTTCCCAACGATTTTCCAAAATTTTTGAAATGGATGCCCGAAGCAAAAAAAATTACCATTGCAGATTATAAGCGCAAAAAAGCAGCGGATTTAATTTTTGAAGCCGATGTTATTTTTATATTAGACTTTAATGCTTCACATCGAGCTGGGAATTTGGTTGGTCCTTGGATTGAAAAATCAAAAGCAACAAAAATTTTGATAGATCATCATCAACAACCGGAGGATTTTGATTTTGTATATTCTGATACTAAAATTCCCGCTAGTTCACAGATGATTTATCATTTTATCGAAGCTTTAGGTGAAGAAAATTTTGTAAACGAAGATATTTCTAATTGTCTTTATACCGGAATTATGACGGATACAGGAGGTTTTAGATTTCGCTCAACCTCTGCAACTACACACAGAATTATCGCCAATTTAATTGAGCAAGGCGCTGATCCGGCAACAATTACTTCCAATACTTGGGACACAAATACTGTTTCGCGTTTACATCTATTGTCTTTGATTTTGAGCAGAATAGAAATCGTGAAAGACGGAAAAGTAGCTATTCTTTGGCTGAAACGCAACGAACTGAAAGAATTTGGTTTTGAAAAAGGTGATACAGAAGGTTTTGTAAATTATGGTTTGAGTATTTTAGGAACCAAAATGGCGGTTTTCTTTATGGAGGATTTATATGAAGATTTCATCAAAATATCTTTCCGATCTAAAGACGAAGTTGATGTTAATCAGTTTGCAAGAAAATACTTTCATGGAGGAGGTCATATTAATGCAGCCGGTGGAAAATATTTTAAAAATATCGAGGAGACTATCGAAGATTTTAAAGAAAAAATAGAGGAGGAAAATTTTTGATTTTTTACTTCAAAAGCAAAATAATCAATGCAACTATTGCGGGTAAAGCTTGCACGAAAAATATTTTTTTAGAAGCGGATATGCCTCCGTAAATTCCTGCGAAAATAATACATCCTAAAAAGAATATTCCAATATTTTTAGACCAAACTTCGTTAGAAATCATCAGCGACCATACTAGCCCTGCAGCTAAAAACCCATTGTAAAGTCCTTGGTTTGCCGCCAAACCTTTGGTTGGCGTAAAAAGTTCGCTTTTTAAAGCACCTTTAAAAGCTTTCTTACCCAAAGTTTCCCAGGCAAACATTTCCATATAAAGAATATAAAAATGTTCTAAAGCAATAAATGCAATAAGAATTTTTGAAAGGATTTCCATTGATGGTAAAAATAGAATTTTTAATTTTTAAAAAACGAAATGTTTCGGTAAACCGTGTAAAAGTTCTGTGTTAATCACAGCTGCACAAATTTCGGGTTTTTCTAAATGCCCATTATGTCCGCAATCTAAGATATAAGATTTAATATTGGTTTTATCCGGAAGATCGTTGATCGTTAAGTCAGTTTTTACAGCACCGTCATGTTTTCCTGCAATGACGAGTATTTTGGCATCCAAATTTTCTAAAACTGCTTTTTTATCGCTTCTTTCAATCATTCCTTTTACAGCGGCTAAAGCACCTTCCGGTTTTGTGGATAGCGCAATTTCTTTGGCAAAATTTATTTTTCCTTCCAAAATATCCTTTTCGTTGGGGTTAAAAAGATTCGGAATTCCTGCTCCAACATAGGTTTTATAGCTTTCTAAAATAATTCGGAAACTTTTTTTTCGGGTTTCTTTTTTTTCTTCATCATCGGGAAAATAGGTTGAAAAAAACAGGGTTAAACTTTTCAATTTTTCTGCAAATTTTTCTGCAAAAGCAAGAGAAACATAACCTCCCATGGAATGTCCAAGAAGGTGAAATTTTTCAAGTTTAAGTTGATCTGCAACTTCTTTCACTTTTTCCGCCATCATTTCCATGGTGTGGATTTCACCATAAATTTCGGATCTTCCATGTCCGGGTAAATCAATTTTTATAATTCTAAAATTTTTTGATAATAAAGGTTCTAAGTCTTCCCAAATCAGAAGACTCTCCATAAAACCATGAAGTAAAACCAAATTTTCTTTACCGTTTCCGGTGATTTCGTAGTGAAGCATGTTCAAAATTATTTATAAATATCGATATAATCAACAAATCCATCTACATTTATTTTATCCTGTAATCGCCAAAAATTTCCTTTTCCTTCATCAAAGAAAGTCGTTTTCTTGTTTCTTGAATAAGTTGAACCATCAATTTTCTGAGAAATTTTACCCTCGAAATTCAAATGTTTTTCAGAAACTTTTTTAATAATTCCCTCAATTTTTAAAAAATTTAAGCCGGATTTTATGTTGCTTGTTACCTCGTATTCATCTTGTC
>JAEZWE010000098.1 GCA_023420435.1 Bacteroidota bacterium | reverse complement strand
TCATTTAGTTTTTCATCGGTATTTTCGTTAAATCCGTCAATTAATGCAAAAGTTCCGTTGGTAGCAAAAACAAGCGCTAAAATAATGGTTAAATTACTAATGCTCGTCATATTGGGGATGATGTTGGTTTCGATATAATTTTTAACATCTCCTTCAATTTTTCCCGGGAAAATATTGTGCATCAAAACCTCAAAAATATAAAACTGAAGCTTGTCGTATTGCGGAAGATAGGGTAGAACAGAAAGTAAAAAAAGAATGAAAGGGAAAAGCGAAAAAACGAAATTCCAGGAAATGGCCGCTGCTTTTCTTCCGATTCGGTCTTTAAAAACACCTTGGATGTAGATTTCAAACATTTTCAAAAGAGAAATTCCGAGAAATGGAATATGAATAGCATCCAGAAACTGGTGTATTTTCAAAATAAATTTCGGGGTTTTTACAGCCATTAAAGTATCTTTGCACAACAAATATAAGAAATGCGGATTAATTTGCTGTGTATTGGAAAAACAGATAACAAGGAAATTTCTTCACTCATACAATATTACCAAAACAGACTTCCCAAACATTGGAATTTTGAAATTATAGAAATTCCCGATGTTAAAAATGCAAAAAATATGACACCGGAAATTTTAAAAAAAGAAGAAGCGAAACTTTTTTTAAATTTTATCGAAAACAGCGATGTGACAATACTTTTAGATGAAAAAGGAAAGCAATTTACCAGCAGAGAATTTTCTTCAAAAATTGAAAACTGGATGAATGTTTCTGTAAAAAAAGTAAACTTTTTAATTGGTGGAGCTTATGGATTTTCCGAGGAAATTTATTCCAGAGCTAATGAGATGATGTCACTTTCAAAAATGACTTTTACCCATCAAATGATCCGTTTATTTTTTTTGGAGCAAATTTACAGGGCTGATCAAATTTTACAGGGAAAACCGTATCATAACGATTAAATTATTTTCCACACTTTTTCAGCAAATCTAAAATCAGATACCTTTCGTAGCCCAATTTCACGGCTTTATCCAAGGTTTCGCAGCCTTCTTTTTCTTTCCCGGTTTCCATTTGCAATTTGGCTTTCGTAAGATAAGCGATGGAAAATTTCGGATCCATTTTTATGGCTTTTTCAACATCGGAAGAAGCTTCCTTATATTTTTTCAGAGCCAAATAAACATCAGCACGATTGTTATAAAGTAAAGATTCCGGTTTTTCGGAAATCAGTTGGTTGTAGTCTTTTAAAGATTCATTTAACCGGCCAATATTTTTTTTGAAAAGTGCATAATTGGTTTTGGCAATAAAATTTTCGGGAGCTGAATTTTGCAAATATTGATAATCTTTTTCGGCCAAATCATTTTTTTTCAAATCTTCATAAACTTTTGCACGAATAAGATAAAGCTCTGCATTTTCAGGATTTATTTCAAGACCTTTTTTAATGATGTCCAAAGCCTTTTCTTTACTTCCTCTTGCTGCGTGCAAAGAACTTAAATTGAGGTAAGTTTCCCAATTTAGAGCATCAAAAATCATGGCCGTTTCATAAGATTTAAAAGCTTCAGCCGTTTTTCCGAGCCTTCGTTGCGAAGTTCCCAAATTGTTGAGATGTTGAGCTTTTAGTTTTGATATTTTTTCTTTTAGCGCCAAATCTGCATAAGCTTTTTCCGCACATGGGTAGTCTGCTTTTTTCATACATTCATCAGCAATTTTGGTGTCTTGAAGTTGCGCAAAACTTAAAAAAGAAGTACAAAAAATTAAGGGAAAAAATAATTTTTTCATCATTTTTCTTTTTGTTTATTTATTACTTTCCAGCTTAGAGCCGCAAAAAAACCTCCCAACAAAAAACCAACTGCAGCGCCCATTAAAATATCCAAAGGAAAATGAACGCCTAAATAAATTCGGCTGAAAGCAACCACAGATGCCCAAAAAAACAGAAAATAAGGAAATAATCCGAAACGTTTTTTTAGCAATTGCGTCATAAAGGTAGCAATAAAAAATACGTTAGAAGCATGCGCCGAATAAAATCCAAATTTGCCGCCACATTTTACCTCGCGAAGCAAACCTTCCAATCCGGGATCATGACAAGGCCGAAATCTCTGGATTCCATTTTTGAAAATTCCGGCTAACTGATCCGAAATTACCAATCCCAAACCAATGAAAATAAGAATATAAACTAAAGATTTGAATTTAAAATTTTTAAAAAGAATAAGGAAAAAAACTAGATAAAGAGGAATCCAAGTCCACTTTTCTGACATTAAAACCCAAAAACGATCAAAATTTGTTGATCCTAAATGATTTAGAAACAGAAAAATTTCTTTGTCTAATTCTATTAATTCATTCATTATTTATCGGCTTACAGGACCTTCGTGGGAATCTTTCAGTTGGTCTTCTTTATTCACTTTTGGTTTTTCATCAAAAACATTAAGCTCATTTTTAATGTTTGAAGTGGGATCAAAATCTTGTGCAGCCTGTTTTACTTTATCAATTTCCCTTTTAATTTCGGAAACAGGATTATCGGTTTCTTTCAGGATTTCTGTTTTGATGTCTTCCACAGCGCCACGCATTTTTCTAACGCCGTGTCCGAGGTCGCGCGCAATTTTCGGTAACCGATCTGGACCAAACAAGACTACAATTGCAAGAGCAATCATCATCATTTCACCAATACTTAATTCCATTTTGCTAAATTATAAAAAAAGTTTTTTCCAAAATTAATTTACCTCAGTTTTCTTATTTCTGTGAAAAACATGATAAACAAAGTACGCACTTGCGGTCATCAACAAAAATCCGAGAAAAAAAGGAGCTCCCGAAAATTTAAAAGGGGCTTCATCATGGGTAAAATAATAAAAAATATTGGTCATTAATGGAGGGCCAATAATGGATGTTAGACTTACCACACTGGTTAAAGCGCCCTGTATATCTCCCTGTTCATTGGCCGGTACTTTTGAAGAAATTACCGATTGTAGCGCAGGTCCGGAAATGCCACCCAAACTATAAATTCCGATAATGGCAAACATCATCCATTCCTTATTAGCAAATGAATACATCAGCATTCCTACAGCATAAAGCACAATTCCGTAAAGAATACTCCGTTGATTCCCCAGTTTTGGATGTATTTTCCGAATTAAATATCCCTGAACAAATGCAGTAAAAGCACCCATAACACCCAATGAAATTCCTACCATTTTTTCGTCCCACTGAAATTCATACATCGTAAAAAATGCCCAGTTGGTTTGTACCGCATGAGCAGCAGTATAAACCAAAAACCAAGCTATCATAAGATATAAAATGGAAGGATATTTTTTTATATTCGCTAAAGTTCCCACAGGATTTGCCCGTTTCCAATCAAAATTTCTGCGGTGATTTTTATCTAAACTTTCGGGAAGAACAAAAATTCCGTAAAGAAAATTCAACAAACATAAAATTCCTGCGGCATAAAAAGGAACTCTGGCTCCATATTGTCCTAAAAGTCCTCCTAATACAGGACCAATGATAAATCCTAAACCAAACGCAGCACCGATCATTCCGAAATTCTTAGAACGATTGGTTTCGTCTGAAATATCAGCAATATAAGCACTGGCTGTGGTAATGCTTGCTCCCGTAATTCCGGAAAATATCCTACCTACAAAAAGCCAAAAAATGGTGGGAGCCCAAGCTTGAATAAAAAAATTAAGGGCAAAACCCAAAAGAGAAAATAAAATAACAGGCCTTCTTCCGTATTTGTCACTTAAATTTCCTAAAACCGGAGCAAAAAGAAATTGCATCGCAGCATACAAAAAACTGAGCCAACCTCCATATTTTGCTGCTTCAGAAATATCAGCATTTATCAGTTCTTCAATTAATTTTGGAACCACAGGAATAATGATTCCCCAACCCGTGATATCGATAAGAAGCGTAATAAAAATAAAACCTATTGCGGCAGATTTCTGGTTGGTTTTCATACTGCAAAAATAGGTTTTTCAAAAATAAAACCCTGCTGTTTTGCAAGGCTTTATTTAAAAAAATAATTAAACTTTTTCGTTTTTTATTTCATCCACAATTTCTGGATTTAAAAGGGTAGAAGTATCTCCGAAACTGTTGAAATCGCCTTCAGCAATTTTTCTTAAAATTCTTCTCATAATTTTACCGGAACGCGTTTTTGGAAGTGCTGAAACAAACTGTATTTTATCCAATTTCGCAATCGGTCCAATGGTTTCGGCAATTAATTGGTTGATTTCTTTTTTCAAATTTTCTCTGTCCCGACTTTCACCTGTTTCTTTTAAAATAAGATAGCCATATAATGCATTTCCTTTCACATCATGCGGATAACCAACAATTGCTGATTCTGCTACAGCAGGATGCAAATTGATACTGTCTTCAATGGGTGCAGTTCCTAGATTATGTCCGGAAACAATGATGACATCGTCAACACGACCGGTAATTCTATAATAGCCAACTTCATCTCTCAAAGCGCCATCTCCAGTAAAATATTTTCCAGGAAAAGCAGAAAAATAAGTTTCTTTATATCGTTGATGATCTCC
>JAEZWE010000085.1 GCA_023420435.1 Bacteroidota bacterium | reverse complement strand
AAAAGCGGCGGTAAGAATTAAAAAAATCAGTTGATTTCCCAAATACTTTTCAGAAAAAAACAGATGTAATATTTCTCCGGAAAAAATCCAGAAAACCCCAAAAATCAATATACAAATCGGAAGAAATATTTTGTAATAATTTGAAATATAATTTTCTAAATACATTTTATTCTGAAAATTTTTAGCTAAAACCGGAAAATCCGTCTGTAAAAAAACCAAAGCCAAAAAGGTAAGATTGGCAGGAATCAAAATCGCCACTTTATAATTGGCCACGGTATTTTCATCCGCTAAAAAACCCAACAAAATAACATCTACAGCAAAAAGTGCATCCGAAAAAACGGTTGTTCCTGCGGTATGAAAAGCATAATTCCAAATTTCTCTTTTTGAAAATTTTATCGGAATTTTAGAAGAAATCATTTCCTTTCTAAACCAAAATAGCGAAAGAAACGGACTGAAAGCCATGGCAAAAAGATATCCGTAGATTTTAAAATAATAGGTCAGAAGCAAAACCAAAGAAAGTCCGACAATATTGATTACATTGTTGCTTCTCGCAAAATCCCGGTTATTTTGCGTTATTCGAAGATAGCTTTGGATATGGTTTTGAAAATAAACACCAACCAAACGAATCCCAAAAAACAGAAAAATAAAAAAAATATCCTGAAAACTTTTAACAAAAAACAGGGAACAAATCAGGAAAAAAGCCGATAAAATAAGATGATAAAAAAAACCTTGCTTCAAAATATGGGATGAAATTGCATTTTTTTCCAAATCATCTTTTGCAATGGAACCAAAACGCAATAAACTTTGATAACTTCCCAATCCTGAAGCGGAAGAAAACATCACAAAAACGGCGGCAACTAAAGAAATTTTTCCGAATTCATATTCCGGAAGCCAACGAATGATCAACAATGATGAAAGAAAAGCACAAATT
The DNA here is from genome assembly GCA_023420435.1 of Bacteroidota bacterium. Classification (GTDB taxonomy): domain Bacteria; phylum Bacteroidota; class Bacteroidia; order Flavobacteriales; family Weeksellaceae; genus JAEXBA01. The sequence goes on along the minus strand of JAEZWE010000085.1, from coordinate 7,976 downwards.
TTCCCGACAAGCAACGAAATAAAGATATGTTGACCTTTATTTTTAAAAAAATCGCCGAGAAATTGCAGCAAACTTTTCATCAATCAAAAAAAAGTTTAAAAATTGATAATACATTCACTGCCAATGATTTATCTGTAAATTTATCACTCTGAAAAAGTGTTTTAACATCATTGGAAAGTTCGGGATAATCTGAAATTCTCTCAAAATTTTCATTAAAATAATCCTGATAATAATCTTGAATTTCCTTGCTGGAGTCGTAGTAATATTGGTAGGGATACATGCTGGAATTTTGTGGAGATTTCAAAATTTTATCGTTCAAAAAAATAAAACTTTTTTTCACGAACAAATCTCCAAAAGTCGTTTTCCAGTTTGCATTGGGTTTCATTAATGTTCTTTCCCAAGTATATTTTGTGGCTTCTTTACAGTATTTTGAAATCCATTCAATATAAAATTTTTGTTTAAACTTCCATTTTTCCGGTAATGAAATTGCCAATTTCATAAAATCTTTAGTCATGAAAGGAGAAGTTTGATACGCTTTTTGTTGAAAAACTTGTGCACCAAGAACCGTTCTGTTGAAAGCTAAATTTTTCAATAAAAAAATTTCTTCCGATTCATATTTTTTAAAAACTGAATTTAAATTTTCTTGAATTTTACTCTGAAATTGTGGTCTGCTAACAATTTTATAAACAGAAGGTTTATTTTTTTGAGGTGCAGAATTGAATCCTCCTAAAATTCCATCACCAATTTGTCCACTGTGAAAAATTTTAAAATTCTCATATTTTAATTCATCCAAAGCATGTTGAACATGAATTCCACCAGTGTAAAGACTCGCACCTTCAGAAATTTTGGTTAATTGATCTATTTTTTTTAAAAAATTTCCTCCATCTAATGGAACAAATTCATAATGCAAATCAAAATCTTCTGAAATTTTTCTCGAAATGGTTTCATCAAAATATCCGGACTGAGAAAAACACAAAACATTATCTGGATTTTTATCTATTTTCACCGCATACATCATGGCAACACGGCTGTCTAAACCACCGCTTAAAAGCGAAAGATGTTTTGAGCCCAACTCCAAATCTTTCTCATATTCCAAAGCCACCGAATTTTTAAAAACTTCATGAACTTGCTTTATAGCTTCCTCTTTTGAATTTTTAAAAGCTTCAGTATTTTCATAGAAAAAATAAGTTTTTACAGAAAAAAAAGATTTATCTCCATTAATTTCCAGATAAGATGCGTCAGGAATTTTTTTGAAATTTTCAACAATACATTGGTCTTCCAACATATTTCCCAAAGCCAAAAGCTGATAAACTGATTCCATATCCGGTTTTGTAGAAATACCAAAAGTTTTTACCGTTTTGTTTAGACGAACTAAAGAAGAATCTACAAAAATTCCGCTTTCATTTTTGGTGTAAAAAACTCTTTGGGTTGCTGTTGGATTGGTAAAAGCATACATTTTATTATTACGAAAATCATGAATAAATCCACGAAATTCTCCTTCCAGTTCATCAATAAATTGGATTCCCCGAAAATGAAACCTTTCCGCAATAAAATTTTTAAAATCTCTTACTGCAAATTCTTGTAAAAGTTTTTTTTTGTTGAGAATAAGACCTTCCAGTGCAAATTCAAAATGTTCCGTTTTGAAATGGATATTATCGTATTGTTCAGAAAAATAAATTTCGGATTCTACCCTATTATGATGAACTCGCAAAGAAAAACCCGGCATCATGATAAAACGGCATTATAAATTTCAGAAAATTGTTGGGCAACCGATTCCTTTGAATAATTCGAAACCACATAATTTCTTAATGTTTCGGGTTTCTCAAAATGGCTGTTTTTCTCCAGAATGGATTTCATGGCTTCGTAAAGTTCGGATTCATTGTTTTTCTCGATCAGAATTCCAAAATTTTCCTGCACAAACTCCGGAACTCCACCAACTGCCGTAGAAATTACGGGAACTCCACACGCAAAAGCTTCCAATATAACGCAACCTTGGGTTTCATTTTCACTAAAAAGAATAAAACAGTCTGAATTTTTCATTTTTTCTGAAACTTCCTGATAACTAATTTCTCCAAAAGTTTTGATAAAATCTTGGGCTTTCAAATCCTCAATTTGCTTTTGCAAAGTTTGGAAATCACCATCTCCACCAATTTCTAATGAAAACTGGTATCCTTCATCATGCAGTTTTTTGGAAACAGCAATAATTCGATCCGCTTTTTTTCTCGGAATAAGACTGGAAATATGTAAAAAATTCGGTGCTGTTTTTGTACGGTTTTCAATATTGAAAATTTCCGTATTGACGACATTGGAAATTACTTTTTTTGGCGTTTTTATTCCAAGTTCATTTAAAGATTCCAATAAATTTTCGCTTACCGGTAAAATATAAGAGGCTTGATTTCCGATAAATTTTGCAATTTTTAAAATTTTCGCCGGTGTTTTTTTTAAATTTTCTTTCTGAAGCGACGTCCAATGTTCGGTAATCACAAAGGAAATTCCAAATTTTTTCTTTAAATAAACCGCAAAAAGCATATTGTTGTGCATAACATTAGCATGAACCAAATCTGGTTTTTGAAGTTTTGAGAATCCTAAGGTATAAGCTTTCATCCGGCGAAAAAAATTCTGAACCGGATTTTTAGAATTTCGGTAATAAACCATCAGTGTCCGAATTCCATTGATTATTTGATCATCAAAAATGAATTTTTCTTTTTGCTGAAAATCGCCAATAGTGTGAAGAACTTCCACATCGTTTAGCAAAGAAACCGCTTCTGCATGTCTTTGGACAAAATTGCCATTGGTAGGTTCCAATTTATTAGGAAACCATGAAGAGATAAAAAGTATTTTTTTTCTGCTCAAAATTTTGTTTGTCTTATCTTTGCTTCTATGCCATAAAGCATTGCAAAATGATACATAAAAGTAAAAAACTTCTTTCTTTTTTTAAAACGCTGTTAAAAGAACCACATTTAGTAAATCTTATCCTTACCAATAATGAAGTTCAGAAAAAGAAGTTCTTACAAAAATACCAAAATTTAACGGCTCTTCCGCAAATTGAAATTAAAGATTTGGGACAAGAATCAGTAGAAGAAATCAGCACTTTTATTTTAGATGGCGGTTCTTTAATTACCGATTTACAGCTTTTAATGTCTTTAGCCTCAAGAAATGAAGTAAAATCTTATTTCGAAATTGGAACCTGGCGCGGAGAAAGTGTTTTTAACGTGGCTAAAATTTTGGAAGATTGCACTACTTTAAATCTTTCCGAAAAAGAAATGAAAGACTTTGGATGGAATCCAAAATATGCAGAACAACACGCGATACTTTCCAAAAAAAATCCGAAAATTTTACATCTTCAAGGAAATACGGGAAATTTTGATTTTGAAGCATTAAATAAAAAGTACGATCTTATTTTTATCGACGGAGATCATACTTACGAAATGGTAAAAAGCGATACTGAAAAAGTTTTCCAGCATTTGGTACACGAAAACTCTATTGTGGTATGGCATGATTACGCTTACAGTCCGCAGAAAATCCGTTATGAAGTTTTCCGGGCAATTTTAGACGGTTTAGGAAAAGAAAATCATCAATATTTATATCATCCGAAAAACACAATGTGCGCTGTTTTTTTTAAAGGAAAAATTAAAAGTTCAACATTTGATGAGATGAAATTTCCGGAGCAAATTTTTGAAATTTCTATCAAAGAAAAATCCTTTCCAAATTAAAGAAAGGATTTTTTATTTATTGGAGTTATTTTAATCAATGTAAATTCCGGCCCAACTTCTTCTTAAAGGCAAAAGAAAATCCGAAAGAAAAGCAACATACGTGTCTTTAGAAAAATCAAAAACTTCAATTTCTTTTGAAATTGTTCCGTCTTTTAAACCTTTTCTAAAATCCTGAAGTTTCATGGTTTTTATTTCTCCGTTTTCTACAAAACTGGCTTTCATCCTGTCGAATAAACCTAAAGAAAATTCCTGATCTAATTGTCGCATCACGCCTGAAAGTGCATCAATGGAACAACCGGAAGCGGCTTCTTTTTCTTCATCCACCGCAATAACAATAAACTGATTTTTTTCAATTTTAAAAGATGCAGAAAGTGGTTTTCCGTGGGCTGCCCAAGTTCCCAAAAAATCGAAAATTTTCTCGGTAATTATTTTACTTTCCTTAGCAGTAAAAGGTCTTGACGCCGGATAAATAATTATTCTAAAATCACTGGTTTCTACAATATTGGATTCTTCGATGTTCATTTTTTATTTTTATGAATCAAGAGCCGAGATCCAAGATTCAAGATGATTTTAATATCTTTTATCTCGGTTCATGATTATTGATTCTCGGTTCTCTTTATAAATCTTCGGTTTCAGCTAAAAGTTCTGCAATATCTTTCACCGCCACTTCTCCTTCTTTATTAAAATGTTTTACACCGTCGCTAATCATCGTCATACAAAATGGGCAACCTGTAGCAATAACGTTGGGTTTTTCAGCTAAAGCTTCTTCCGTACGTTCGATATTGATGTCTTTTTTTCCTTTTTCGGGTTCTTTAAACATTTGTGCTCCACCTGCACCGCAACAAAGTCCGTTTTGTTTGCAGCGTTTCATTTCTACCAATTCGGCATCTAATTTTTGAAGCAAATCTCTTGGAGCTTCATATTCATCATTCGCTCTTCCCAAATAACAAGGATCGTGGAAGGTGATTTTTTTTCCTTCAAATTTTCCGCCTTCAATTTTCAAACGGCCTTCTTGCATTAAATTTTTCAGAAATTGCGTGTGATGCATCACTTCGTAATTTCCGCCTAAATTGGGATATTCATTTTTTAGAGTATTGAAACAGTGCGGACAAGCAGTCACAATTTTTTTTACTTCGTAGGCATTTAAAATTTCGATATTGGTAAGTGCCATCATTTGGAAAACAAACTCGTTTCCTGCTCTTTTGGCGGGATCTCCAGTACAGCTTTCTTCCTGACCAAGAACCGCAAATTCAACGCCAATTTTATTTAAAATTTTGCAAAAAGCGCGCGTAATTTTCTTCGCTCGATCATCAAAACTTCCTGAACATCCTACCCAAAACAAAACTTCGGGTGATTTTCCTTCAGCAGCATATTCTGCCATTGTTTTTATCGTGAAATCCATTTTTTTAATTTGAAAATTTGTTGAATTTGGAAATTTGAAAATGCAAGAAAAAAATAATTTTCAAATTTTCAAATTAAGTAATTATCTAATTTTCCGTTGCCCAATTGAGACGATCTGCCTGGTTGTATTGCCAAGGTGCGGCATTGTTTTCAATATTATTTTGCATCAATTGCCATTCATGCGGCATGGAAGATTCTTCCATAATCATAAATCTTCTGAGATCCATAATAATTGAAAGCGGATCAATTAATACCGGACAAGCTTCTACACAAGCATTACAAGTGGTACAAGCTCGCAGTTCTTCTCTTTGAATATAATCGTCCAACAGTTTTTTTCCATCATCGACAAATTTTCCGTTTTTATTGATGTTTTTTCCAATTTCTTCAATCCGGTCTCTTGTATCCATCATAATTTTACGTGGAGAAAGCTTTTTTCCTGTAATATTGGCCGGACAAACGGAAGTGCATCTTCCGCATTCTGTACAAGTGTAGGCATTGAGGAGTTGAACTTGGTTTAAATCAAAAATATCATTAGCTCCAAATTTTTCCGGAACTGCATTAGGATCTGTTTCCGGAGGTGCTGCGTAAGGATCTGCATTGGGATCCATCATCAATTTTATTTCCTTCGTAACGGATTCCAGATTATTGAATTTTCCTTTTTTATTGAGATTTGCATACCATGTGTTTGGAAATGCGAAAATAATATGAAGGTGTTTGGAATAATAGAGGTAATTCATAAAGAAAAGAATTCCCACAAAATGGAACCACCAAGCTGCTCTTTCAGCAAAAATTAAAAGGCCGTTATCAAAACTAAACCATTCATAAATTGGAACAAACAAATGCTGACTAATAGGAAAAAAACCATGATGAGGATAACCTTCAACACCTCTACTTTGCAAGATAAAATCGGCAGAATTCATTTTAAAAAAAGCCATCATCAGAAGGAATTCAATCACCAAAATCCAATTGGCGTCGTTTTTTGGCCAACCAAAAAGTTCTTTCATGGTTAATCTTTTAACGCCGTAAAAATTTCTTCGGATAAAGAAAACAACAACTGCAAACACTACCAAAAAGGCAAGAATATCCAAAGTTGCCGTAAACCAAGAATAAAGCGTTTCTCCTAAAACAGAAACTAAAACACGGTGTGTTCCAAAGATTCCGTCGATGATAATTTCGATTAACTCAATATTGATAATGACAAAGCCAACATACACCAAAACGTGCAAAAAACCTGCAATAGGTCTTGCTCCCATTTTGCTTTGTCCCATAGCAACATTCAACATTGTGGACCACCGTTCTGCTTTTCTGTCCGATCTGTTAACGGGTTTAGCTAATAAGATATTTCTGTAAATTTCTTTTAAGCTTTTTATGAAAAGTCCAACTCCTGCTACAAGAAGTACGAAAAAAAGAATATTGTCCAAATAATGCATGCGCTTTACTATTATTAATCTTTATTATTTTTTCCAAAGACAGAAAAGTTCAGATATCTTTTAGGATTTGCTTTTAAGTCTTCTATTAATGTATTAAGATTTTTAGAGGTATTTTCTAAATTGTTGTAAAGTTGCTCATCTTTGGTCAGTTTTCCTAATGAACCTTCCCCATTTTGTATTCCTGCAATAACATTATTTAATTTATCTGCAGTGGAGCTAAGTTTATCAATCGTATTATTCAATTTTTGTACATCAACCTCTTCTGCAACTCTTCCATATTTATCGATAGCGCTTCGTGCACTGATGGTTGCTAAATTGGCATTATCCAAAACTTTCTGAACTCTAGGATCATTATTCGCTAAAAGGGCATTGGTTTGCTGAGAAGTGGTTTCAAAAGCAGAAACAGTTCTGTTTAGGTTAGCTAATAAACTGCGTATTGCGGCTTGATTTTGTGCATCAGTAATTAAACTGGCATTTAATAGTAGAGAATCTGCTCTTTTTAAAACGACCTGTAGCTGATCTTTTACAGGACCAACTTGTGACGAAATATTGTTCATCATCGACATTTTGTAAGCACCTTGCAGAGTATCTCCGTCTTTTGCTTTTGCTCCACCATAAGCAAGGTTAATTCTCGCTTGTTTTCCAGACATTAAGCCTGGTTCGAAGATTTCAATAGTTGAATTTTTTGAAAATTCAAATTCGTCATCTACTATTACTTTAAGTACAAAATGTATTTTTCCCGATTGATCGGTAATCGGTAATATTTTATCCACTTGTCCCACTCTTAAACCATTGATGGAAACCGGGCTGGAAACTTCTAATCCCTCTACATTATCGTATTTTGCGTAATAAATATTGTCTGTGGTAAAAAGGCTTTTTCCTTTCATAAACTGGTATAATAGAACAAATCCTATTATGGAAACCACTGCAATAATACCGGCTTTTATTTCTTTACTGAATTTCATTTATGTTAATTTCTAAAAGGCAAATATAACATAATTTATTATTCTAAATTTCAACTATTTTTCATTATAAAAATAAAAGAGCGGCTTTAATAGCCGCTCTTAAGTTATCACAATCGATTATTGTTGTCCTTTATTCCAAACTTCAATTCGATAATCTTTTATATCGGCATTATCCTGTAAACTTTTTAATAAAGCTTGCCCAAATTGCTGAGTATTTTGCGCAGTAATAGTTTCAGTAAGTTGTTTAACATCTCCCGGTTGTTTATTAACCGTTACGGATTTTTTTATTAAAACATAAACTCCGGTCATTCCTTCAACAGGATTAGAAACTTTTCCTTTCGCTACTCCGAAAGCTGCACCAGCCACTTTTGGTTCCATAGATCCCGCTACTTGTGGGCTTAATAAATTTACTTGCGCTGATTGTTTTGTTGTCGCAAATGTTTTGGCAATTTGATCCAAGTTGGTTC
>JAEZWE010000006.1 GCA_023420435.1 Bacteroidota bacterium | reverse complement strand
CTATTGGGGGATTAGCTCATCTGGCTAGAGCGTTAGACTGGCAGTCTAAAGGTGGTCGGTTCGATCCCGATATCCTCCACCAAACCATTCTTTTTAAGAATGGTTTTTTTATTTTTTTTAATTTTTTTCCAAAATATGTTGTAACATTTTTTTTAATTTTTGGAACATAAAAGAATTGATTAAAAACAAGATTCCCAGGACAATAAAAGCAGTAATTCTCGACACCTGATCCATTTGCCAAACATCTACAGTATATTATTTTATCATCATAAGAATGATTATACTCATTATTTTAAACAAATGAAAAGGAGAAATTAAATGAAAAATCGAGCAGCTGAAACTAACTAAAATTTATAATTTCCCGGTTAAAAAAATGATGAAGTATGGCAAAGAAGTTTTTTTTAAATAAATACAAACCGTGTTATCCGTGATGTATTATAATCTTGCTGTCGAATTTTGGAGCACTAAGAAAATAATTTCCATAGAAAATTTCATGTAAAAACTCTTTAAAAATGATTTTTGGAATTCGATGAAATAATGGAAAGAATATTTTGAAAAAGTAACCTAAATAAAATTTATTTTTATTTTTTTTTCCAAGCATTCGTACTCCAAATTGCCCATATTACGAGCAAAGGCTGAAAAAATAAACGCATCAAACGTTTGAAATCGGTATCCAAACCAAAAGCATCAATACTGTGGGTATATTGTGAAATATTCCCTGGAAATATCAAGACAAAGAAAATGGCCAAAGCCCAGCCTACTTTTGATCTATATTTTGTTAAAAACAGTAAAGCCAATCCAAAGGCAATTTCAACCATTCCGGACGAAATAACCACAAAATCTACAAAACTTTCATTCTCCGGGAGCCATTTGGGAACCTGTGCCGGAAACTCCTCCCGCAAAAAAGTGAGATGGCTGATACCTGCGAAAATCATCATAAGAGCAAGAAGAATTCGGAAAATTTTTTTCATTTTTTTAGAAATTTTTCTGTTTAACAAACAAAGATAATTAAAGAATAGCCATTCAATACATATTCCCATTTTGGGCAAAAGATTTGAAAATGGATTAAGATTTATAAAACCGTTAAAAGAGATGGTAATTAAAATAAAGTTTTTCAAACTTCTCCTCGAAGTGATGGGGTGATCAAAAAGAACTGTTTTTTATAAAAATAATGTTTAATTGTAAATATTTGATAATCAGTTTATATTTAATTATTGTTTAATTTATTTTGCTTGTTTTCCTAGATTTTTAACTTTTGAGGCTTGTAAACCGCCTGATAATGCTATACCTGTGTGATTGTGGAAAACTTTTAGGCTCATAACCACCATATTTAAAGGTTTGACGATCAGAAAAATAGTTTTATTCACTATTTTTACAATAGTCATAAAAAAATGACTTTCAAATGATTAAGGAAAAAGTATGAAATTCCTTCTTCATTTTTGGTATTTGCCAAGAAAGAAAACAAATGAATGATGAACGAAAGAAATAAAAAAAATCCCCGAAACAATTTCAGAAAACTCCATTGGGTACAGACCAATGAACGGCAGGCTTTTCATAAAAAATACTATGATAATGCAGATATGATGGAACTTTTTAAAGTATCCCTTCGAACTTTACAGCGTTGGCGAGATGATGGCATTATTCCTTTTAAAAAAGTAGGGGGAAAGATCTATTACTTATCCGACAAGGTGGACGAAATGATGAACGGAGGTTGGGAGGATGCTGAATATCAATAACAAAAAACATAAAATACCGCAAGAACATTTAAAATCTTGCGGTATTTTTTTGGAGAAAATAACCCCTCATTAATCCAAAGCAAAACTTCCTATATAAAAAGAATTGCAAGCTTTGTCTTGGGTTTCGTTCTGGAAAAAGGCATACACATAAACAGTTGCACCGTTCCAATTTGTTGGTAAAACAACGGTGGCGTTTTGCGCACTGCGAATTTGAGGCCCTTCCTGAACATAGAATTCACCCGATTCTTCTTCATACACTGCAGTACAGAAGATGTCTGATGCTTGTGCCTGCATTTGGCTGCTGTTGTCTTCCCAGGTAAAGTGGATGCTTTCACCGGTACCTGCAGTCGCTGTTAAATTCTGAAAGCCGGTTAAGTCACCTTTCGTAATCAGTACTTTTTCCATCTGCAATACGACGTTGCCGTTTATTTCACTTACCACTTCTTTTAAGAGGTAACTTGCAGCGAGATTTACTCTGGATTTTACGCCGGAGTGATCTCCATAAAGTCGGCTCTGCATAGACCTCAGCGAGTTTTGGAATTTGATGGCAAGCGCAAATTTTTGCCTTTGCAGAATTTGTAAAGGAGTGGGGGTTCCACCTCTTGCTTTTGGACGGCTTCTCATGACATCCATACCGCGCCAGTTGGCGCCTACTACCGTTCCTACGGTTCCGCTGAATCCTCCGAGGATTCCTTTTTTAATTGTTCCCATTGTTTATAAATTTTAAAAACTTAAACAAATGTAGAAGGGTATTTTATTAAATGCAAGTATTTGTAATTCAGTGTCTTAATGTTTCATTGATTGACTTTTTATTTCGTTGATTGACCTTTGTTTTCCCATTTATTCATCATTAGTCTTTCCTATTCATCCAAAAACATTTTTTGACTTTTTATTTCTCAATAAGGCATTACTTGTCTTTCAATGTCACTTTCTGTCTTTATTTTACTTCAAAAAAGGGAGTTTTGTTGCAGGCATGTTCGGGAATGGTTGCGGAGTGTTCCCGAGAAAAAGGAATTTTGGGAAGGAGGCACGAACAAAAGTGCTGTTAGCTGGCATTAAAGGATTCTAATTTTTTTAATATTTTATTTTCTTCGATGATCCGGGGTATTTATTTCCAGAACGTTGTCGTTAATACTTCCCGCTGCGAAGTTTTTCAAGCTTCTACTCGAAGTGATGAAGGAATGGTTGTTTTTTCCGTCAGTTTGAGTAACGCTGCGCATTGAGAACGCTTACTATTCATTAAAGGTAATGTGTTTTAATATTAAAAATATTTTTCTGAAAACTTTTATTCATAGTAAGCCATTCGTTATATTTGATACTTTTAAAAAAAACTAATTATTTTAAATGAACCACGCTGTACACAATAAATTAGTCTCCTTTATCTGGAGCATTGCCGATGACTGTCTTAGAGACGTTTATGTAAGAGGAAAATATAGGGATGTGATCCTGCCAATGGTAGTTTTGCGAAGATTAGATGCTTTGCTTGAACCTACCAAACAACACGTTTTGGAAGAAGTGGAATTCCAGAAAAATACGATGAAGTTCACGGAATGGGACGATAAAGGAATGACCACCGCTTCCAATTATGTTTTCTATAACACCAGCGAATGGACTTTGCAGAGCTTGCACGGCAATGCCACCAACAGCCAACAAATTCTATTAGGAAATTTTGAAGATTACCTCAACGGTTTCAGTACCAATGTGCAGGAAATCATCAGTAAATTTAATCTCCGTGCACAAATTAAACATATGGCAAACAAAGATGTGTTGCTGGATGTGCTGGAAAAATTTACCTCACCGGATATTAATCTGACGCCTTTTGAAAAACTGGATTCCAGCGGTAGAAAACTGCCTGCTTTGACTAATTTGGGAATGGGTTATGTGTTTGAAGAGCTGATCCGTAAATTCAATGAAGAGAATAATGAGGAAGCCGGAGAACATTATACGCCAAGGGAAGTAATTGACCTGATGACGCATCTAGTTTTTGAGCCGATTAAAAATCAAATTCCGTCTGTGATTACGATTTATGATCCTGCTTGCGGAACGGGGGGAATGCTGACCGAATCTGAAAATTTCATTACTGACCCAGAGGGAGAAATCAAAGCGACCAACACTTCTGTCTATATGTTTGGGAAGGAAGTGAATGATGAAACCTACGCCATCTGTAAATCGGATATGATGATCAAGGGTAAAGACCCTGAACATATCAAAGTGGGTTCTACACTTTCTACTGATGAATTTGCCGGAACAAAGTTCGACTTTATGTTGTCTAATCCGCCTTATGGAAAAAGCTGGGCGAGTGAGCAGAAATATATCAAAGACGGAAAAGACGTCATCGACAACCGTTTTAAGATTAAACTGAAAAACTATTGGGGCGAAGAAGAAGATGTAGATGCCGTACCGCGTTCTAGTGACGGGCAGTTGCTGTTTCTGATGGAAATGGTAGATAAGATGAAAGCCCTGACCGATAAAAACAAAATCGGAAGCCGTATTGCTTCGGTACACAACGGTTCGAGCCTTTTTACAGGTGATGCCGGCGGTGGCGAGAGCAATATCAGACGCTACATTATTGAAAACGATTTGCTGGATGTGATCATCCAGTTGCCGAACAACATCTTTTACAATACCGGTATTACCACCTATATCTGGATTTTAACCAACAATAAACCTGCTCAACGAAAAGGAAAAGTGCAGCTGATTGATGCCAGCGAAATGTACCAGAAACTGCGTAAGAATTTGGGGAATAAAAACTGTGAACTCAGCAAAACGCATATCAGTGATATTGTCAACTGCTATCTGGAGTTGAGTGAAATGGAGAAAGAGGGAGAACAAAAAATGGCAAGTAAAGTTTTTGACAATGCAGATTTTGGATATTATAAAATCAATATCGAAAGACCGAAGCGACTGAAAGCCCAGTTCACAACTGAAAAAATAGAAGTACTGAAATGGGACAAAGCGCAACCTGAGTTTTCGCAATATCTGTTTGAAACTTACGGAATGGAAGTGTACAGCGGATTGGAAACCCACAAAAAAGCCATTGCCGACTATATCGACAAACACGAGCTGAACATCAATGCCAAACAGTTGACGGCTTTTCTGAAAAAGGAAACTTGGCAAAAGCAGGAAGAACTCTATCAAACGGCTATTCGATTAATGGAAGTTTTGGGAACGAACGAGTTTAGCAACTTTAATAGTTTCACTGCAAAAGTAGATGAAGTGCTGAAACAGGATAAAACCAAACTGTCTGCCTCTGAAAAGAAACAAATCTTAGATGCCGTAAGTTGGTATGATGAAACAGCAGAGAAAGTCATCAAAAGAACAGAAAAGCTGAACGGACAAAAGCTGGAGACCCTGTTAGAATTTTTAGGCTGTACTGAAAAAGATCTGCCTTATTACGGATATTTTGCAACCAAAGCCAAAGGCGAATACATCATTTATGAAACCGAAAGCGACCTGCGCGACAGCGAAAGCATCCCGTTGAAAGACAATATACAGGAATATTATTTGAAAGAAGTAAAACCGTATGCCGAAGAAAGCTGGATGGCGCTGGACAGCGTAAAGATTGGTTATGAGCTAAGCTTTAACAAATATTTTTATCAGCCCGCCCCTTTGCGTTCTTTGGAAGACGTAACAAAGGATATTTTGGCAATGGAAAAAGAAGGCGATGGCTTGCTGGCAGAAATCTTAAATTTTTAGCAGATGAAAAGATACGAAGTCTATAAAGACAGCGGTGTAGATTGGATTAGGGAAATTCCTGAGG
>JAEZWE010000228.1 GCA_023420435.1 Bacteroidota bacterium | reverse complement strand
TTTGGCTCCGCCGAAAATCTTTGGTTTAATAAAAAAAATTACGATTTTACGCTTTTTTTTACTTTTGCATTATAAAGTAAAGTATAATATTCATCCGCCATTCTGTCGCTTCCAAATTCCATTTTTACATCATCCATAGCAGTTTGCATTATTTTGCGCCATTTATTTTTATCCTCGTAATAAGCTGGAATTACCTCTTTTTCTAAAATGTCGTATAAGGCATTTAAGTCATAATTATCTTGTTCATAAACACTCATATTTTCATAATCCGCTTTAGGAACTACAAAAGAATTTTCTCCTGGTTTTGCAAATTCTGGAATCCAGCCATCATCGGTTGAAAGATTTATAGAACCATTCATAGCAGCCGTCATTCCTGAAGTTCCCGAAGCTTCTCTGGGAACTCTTGGATTGTTCAACCAAACATCCGAACCTTGTTTTAATAGTTTTGAAAGCGCAAGTTCATAACCTGTTAAAACCGCCATATTTCGGTGAACTTTACTTTCTTCTACTAAATGATTAAAAACAGAAATTGCAGAATAATCTAAAGGATAAGGTTTTCCTGCCCAAATAATTTGAACCGGATATTTTGGATGGTTTAGCATTTTTTTGAAACGTTCCATATCGTGCAAAAGCAGATCAGCTCTTTTGTAGCCGGCAAATCTTCTAGCCCAAACAATGGTTAAAATATTGGGATCAAATAACTTTCCGCATTGGTCAGCAACCGTTTTGAAAAGTCTCTTTTTAAGGTGTTTTTTTCTATAATCAAATTTGTCGTTGTCGCTTTCGTCTTTAGCGTCGTACAAAGGATGATCCGCCCAATATTTGAATTCTTGAGCATTGGTGATGGATTTTATTTCACAAATTCCATCATATTTATTCCACATTTCGTTGGAAACGACCCCATGAAGTTGGGAAACTCCATTGGCAATTCTCGCCATTCTTAATGCGCAAAGAGAATGGTTGAAACGGTCGTCATCAACCCCTTCAATAGCTTTTGCTTCCTGTAGAGAAAGTCCGGAAAAATAAGACATATCATAACACAGATTGATGTTGTGTTTTTCGTTTCCGGCTTCTTCCGGTGTATGCGTTGTAAAAACCAGTTTTTCGCGAACTTTCTCCAAATTTCCTCCAAATTTTTCCAATAAATAGAACGCTGCAGGAAGCCCATGCGCTTCGTTTAGATGGTAAACATCACGTTCCAAATTCAGTTCGTCCAGTAATTTAGCGCCACCTTTTCCAAGGAGAATATATTGCGCCAATTTTGTGGATTCATTTCCGTCGTATAATTTGTGACAAATGGTTTTTGACAAATGGTCGTTTTCCGGAACATCTGTGGAAAGGAAAAACATCGGTGCCGTGTTAAAAGTTTCCGGATTTAGATAAAAAACTTTTACCCAAACTGGTGCAGAATGTATTTCAATTTGAAACTGAATTCCTGTATCTTCCAAAAAACTGTACATTTTTTTTGTCCACGTTGGTTGCAACGTTTGATCGTGATTTCTCGCTTGATCATAATAACCAAATTTCCATAAAATTCCGATTCCTACTAAATCATGCTTCAAATTGTAAGCACTTCTCATGTGAGAACCTGCCAAAAATCCCAATCCGCCGGAATATATTTTTAATGCTTGATCAATAGCAAATTCCATCGAAAAATAAGCAGTTTTTGTTGTGTATTTTTTGTTGATGCTGTAAGGCATCTTGTAATTTTTAAAATCCATAGTTTATTTTTAAAGTAACAGGCAAATGTATAATTTTTGAGTTTTTTCGTAATTTTTTGTGGAAAACTTTATAAAATAAATAGTATTTAAAGCATAATTGTTTAAGTGTAATTTCAATGAAGATTTTGAATAAGTTAATTTTAAATTTTCTTAACCTTCTGTTTTTATCAAAAATTTTTTATTAATTTTAAAACGTAAAATTTTGATTTTCAAAACTTCAGATTATGAAAAAGAGTTTTTCTGATGAAGATTTAATCAAAAATCTCACGCTTTATTATCTCAACCGACATCTGAAAAAGAAGCCGATAGAAAAGTACCACCGCCAAATTGATAATTCCAAGTTGCACGAGCGTGAAAAATTCAAAAAAAAATCAGAAATTTTACTCCTCAATTCCTTTCTTCATCATTTTCCCAATGTTCAATTCGAGAATTTAATTTGTGAAAGCCCCGATTTCATCGCTCAAATCAACGGTAAAAAAGTGGGGATTGAATTAACAGAAGTGATCAATCAGTTGGAAATAAAAAAGTTGGAATCCCAAATGAATAAAATTTTCCGTGATGTTGAAAAACGCTTAGAACAGGAAAACACTGCGAAATTTCGCGGTGTTTATTTTTTGGAATTTCATCATGTTCATTTGGGTGATTTTCTTGAAAAACAGGAAGAAATTATTCAAAATATTAAAAAATCTATTTCCAGGAATAAACCGGTTGGTTTCGTAAGAAAAATAAGAAAATCGCATCATCGAAGAAATGTTTTTATCACACACGATTTTAGTCACAGCCTTTTTGATACGCTTTCTTCAGAAAAAATCATTGAATTAATTCATAAGAAAAATGAAAAATATCCTTATTATGATAAAAATGTTGATGAATGTTGGCTTATTATCGTTTCTGACATGAATTCTTTGGCGTCCCGATTTTCCATTATCCAAGACAAAGAAAATTTACAGGAAATTGAAAGTCCATTTCACAAAATTTTCCACCTCGAAAATTTATGCGGAAATTTAACGAGTATTAAAGGATAAATTTTAAATTTTTTAAATTGTTAACTATGAAAAATTTATTCATCGAACATTTCCAATATCATAAAGAATTTGGCATTGAAAAATTTTTGCAAATATCAGTAGACCAAGCCAAAATGTTAAAAGACGAAAATTGGAAAACGCTTTCCATTTCCCGAAATAAATCTGAGGATTTCAAAAAAAATAAATTTTCTGAAAATGATGTGCAGGAAAATTTTTCATCAGTTTGTTTTTCAAAAAGTCCGGAAGTTCGGGAGGATTATAAAACGGATTAGTTTCCCATAGATTTTTTTTCAGAATATTCTGCAAACATTGCTGTAGGATTTTAAAATCAATGAATGGTATTGGCAAGAAAGAATCCTTTAAATTTAAAATTATGAAATTTTTAGCTATTACTATTCTGGTTTTTTGCCTTTCCATCCTTTATTCTTGTGCTTCTGTTAAAACTAATAATTCCATTTTTTGGGTTAACGGATATAAAACGAAGCTTCATCAGGAGCCGGAAAAATGAAAGTATTAAAAGTTCATCGTGGTGAAAATCTTGAAAATTCAAAATGGGAAAATTTTTATGCGCCAATCATTAGTTTTGAATTTAAAGAAGGTGTTTTATAGAAGATTTCTGTGAAGGAAACCAAGTTAGCAGCAAATGAAATTCCGGCAGATGCTTCCTCCATTAAATATGATTTGGTAAAAGTTTTGGAAACCAAAGCTGATCCTTTAAAAAACCTAAACAGAAACTGGATATGTACTGAAATTAAAGGTAAAGAAGTTAAGGAAAGTTTTCGTAAACCTAATTTGAATATTAATTTACCGGAGATGAGAATTTCCGGAAACGGAGGTTGTAACAGTTTTTCAGGACAAATATTGAATTTAGATTTTTCAAAAATTTAATTCGAACCTGTAGCCATGACCAAAAAGATGTGCTTTGAGCCTAATGTTGAAAACGAGTTCGGAATGGTTTTAAATGAAATAGAAACCTATAATGTAACCAATAGCAAGTTGAATTTTTATGATGCTAAGGGAAAATCTGTTCTTACTTTTAAGAAATAAATACTCATTCTAAATTTTATTGGTTTATATCATGCAATATTGATAGAAAGAAGGAATGTTTATTTTAAATAAAATTCTACAGGATATTGGTTAATTAATAATTTTATAAAAAAATAAGACTGTTAATTTTTATTATATGATCATGAAAAACTTAATTTTTACCATCTCATTATTTGCTTTTCATTCCGTTTTTTCACAATATTGAACAGGAAAAAACTATGCGGAAACCAAAAGAGAACAATAGCGAAAAGCCTACAACGACAATTACAACAACGCAAATCGAAATCAGCGAAATAGTAATTTATGAACTGGAGGTGGGGTTGATAAAAAAGCGGTGGAAGAATTAGCAGAGCAATTTAGAAGAAATTCCTGGAAAGCATCTTCCTCTACAAATACTAATTATTCGATGAATATGAAGATGATGAAACCTCAAACACCGTTGCCGGAAAAACATTCAAAACTTATTCAGACGGAAGCACTTATGAAGGTGAAGTAAATTCTAAAAACCAACGGAATGGATACGGAAAAAGGACTTATACTAACGGAAGCGTTTATCAGGGAGAATATAGAAAGGGAAAAAAACATGGCTACGGAAAATATTTTTGGAAAGACGGTTCGAGATACGAAGGCGATGATGAAGAAGGAAACAGAAAAGGATACGGTAAATATTTTGGGTCTTCCGGAAAAGATATGAAGGTAATTTTTTAGAAAATGAAAGAACTGGAAAAGGAAAATATTTCTGACAAACGGAGATCAATATGAAGGTGATTTTATAGATGGAATTTTAGAAGGAAAAGGAAAATTTATCTGGCCTTCCGGAGCTACTTATGAAGACGATTTTAAAAATGATAAAAGAAACGGGAAAGGTAAGTATACATGGGCAAACGGAGATTACTACGAAGGTCATTTTGTGGACGGCGATTTTACAGGAAAAGGTAAAAAGGTCTATAAAGACGGTAATATAGAGGAGGGAAATTGGCAGTCTGATAAATTTTTAGGGAAATAAACTATAGGAATTTATTGTTTTGTCAAATTAAATTTTTTTACAAAAAACTAGAAATAAAAATTTCCGTAAATTTGCGATCTGAAAATTTTCAAAAATTTTGATTAAAACCGCTGCATATCATACTTTAGGATGCAAATTGAATTTTGCCGAAACTTCCACCATTGCCCGCAATCTTACCGATTCCGGTTATGCAAAAGTAAGTTTTGATGAAAAAGCGGATGTTTACGTTATCAACACGTGCAGTGTTACCGAAAATGCAGACCGCGAATGTAAACTCCATGTAAAACGCGCGATCAAAGCCAATCCGGAAGGTTTGGTCGTTGTTGTAGGTTGTTATGCGCAACTAAAACCTGAAGAAATTTCGCAAATTGATGGGGTTGATTTGGTTTTGGGAGCCAAAGAAAAATTCAATATCACGAGTTATTTGGACGATTTGCAAAAGACTCAAAACGAGGGAATTGTTCATTCTTGCGAAATCGGAGAAACCGATTTTTTCATCGGAAGTTATTCCATAGGTGACAGAACCAGAGCGTTTTTGAAAGTTCAAGACGGTTGCGATTACAAATGTACCTATTGCACAATTCCTTTAGCAAGAGGAATTTCACGAAGCGATACCATCGAAAATGTGGTGAAAAATGCCAAAGAAATTTCGGCTCAAAATATCAAAGAAATTGTGTTAACCGGTGTAAATATCGGAGATTACGGAAAAGGCGAATTCGGGAACAAAAAACATGAACATACTTTTTTAGATTTAATTAAAGAATTGGATAAAGTAGAAGGCATTGAACGCATCCGAATTTCTTCTATCGAACCCAATTTATTGAAAGACGAAAGCATCGAATTGGTCGCAAAATCCCGAAGTTTTGTACCGCATTTTCATATTCCGCTCCAAAGTGGAAGCGACGATTTATTGAAAAAAATGAAACGTCGTTATCTCACTAAATTATACAGCGACAGAGTTTCAAAAATCCGAGAAGTAATGCCCAATGCAGCAATTGGTGTGGATGTTATTGTTGGATTTCCGGGGGAAACAGAAGGGCTTTTTATGGAAACTTACAATTTTTTGAATGAACTTCCTATTACTTATTTACACGTTTTCACCTATTCTGAAAGAGAAAACACGGAAGCTGTGGAAATGAGCGGCGTTGTACCCATTTCTGAAAGAAAAAGACGTAACAAAATGCTGAGAATTTTATCTGAAAAGAAAAAGATGGCTTTCTACCAAACCCAGCTTGGAAAAACGCTTCCTGTTCTTTGGGAACACGAAAACAAAGATGGAAAAATGTTCGGATTTACCGAAAATTATGTTAGAGTTCAGAAAAATTTTGATTCTTCTTCTGTAAACCAAATCGAATTTTTAAACTTGGAAAAAATTCTTCCTGATGGAACCGTTTCTATAAATCGCTCATACGAAGTTTTTTTAGAAAAAGTGTAAATTTTCAGATAGATTAAAACTTAGAGCTTAATCTTTAAATTCAATCATCAACGCAATTTTCATTTAAAATTAAATAAAATCACTTTTAAGGATAAGAAAGTGATTTATTATATATTTTTATCATATTTTTCTAAATTGGCAATCATTTTTGTTATATTTTCAATAAAAGTGGTATTTTTAGTACTTTACTAATTTTACAGAAAATATAAATTTATGAGAAATCAATTCGTGAAATATGGCATTCCGCTTCTCATTTTCACATGGGTTATTGCTTTTTTAATTAAAACGCATTATTGGATACCAATTCTTCTAACTTCAATTTTTTTGTTAGGAATTTACAATATGACGCAATCCAAACATGCAATCCTTCGGAATTTCCCAGTATTAGGTTATTTCAGATATTTTTTTGAAAGTATTTCGCCCGAAATGCAACAATATTTTATCGAAAGAGAAACGGATGGAAAACCTTTTCCAAGAAACCAACGTTCTGCAGCATATCGAAGAGCAAAAAATTTGGGAGATACCGTTCCTTTTGGAACGCAGTTAGAAGTGAATCACCGTAAATATGAAGGTATAAAACATTCTATTTATGCAAAATCTCCCAAAGAAGAATTGCCCAGGGTTTTAGTAGGTAATGAACAGTGTTCCCAGCCTTATAACGCATCGATTTTCAATATTTCGGCCATGAGTTTTGGATCGTTAAGTGACAGAGCACAAATGTCGCTAAACAAAGGAGCCAAAAAAGGACATTTTTATCATAATACCGGAGAAGGTGGGATTT
>JAEZWE010000102.1 GCA_023420435.1 Bacteroidota bacterium | reverse complement strand
GGTTGGTGCAGCTTACGTTTTTTGGCTCTTCAAAAAAAATAGAATCAATTATTTTGATGGCAAAGAAATCGTTTTCACGAAAGAACTTATTCAACAGGTGTTTTTTACAGGAATTATCGTTTTAATAGTTGCCATTTTTTGTGGTTATTTTTTCACCGCAAAAAAAAGTAAAAAAGCCGGATTAAAAATCTGGGATAAAACCACCAAAAGACTTTTAGTAAATTTTGCAATTCCGTTATTTGCCGGAACATTGTATTGTTTGGCGTTACTTTATCACGGATTATTTATTTTCATCCTTCCTACTACCCTTATTTTTTATGGATTGGCTTTAGTAAACGCTTCAAAATACACCTTAACCGATGTTCAGTATTTAGGTTATATGGAAATTGGACTTGGGCTAATTTCACTGTTTTTTTTAGGATGGGGATTTTTGTTCTGGATTATTGGATTTGGAGTTTTGCATATTGTTTATGGTTTGGTAATGCACAAAAAGTATCAATAAAATTTAAAAATTTTCAGTAAAATTTCATGATTTCACAACTCAATAAAGATTTCGAAAGCCGTGTTAGATTGGGCATTATGTCCGTTCTTATGGTGAATGATTGGGTGGATTTTAACGAAATGAAAAACCTTTTGGAAGTTACGGACGGAAATTTA
This sequence comes from Bacteroidota bacterium, assembly GCA_023420435.1. Lineage (GTDB taxonomy): Bacteria > Bacteroidota > Bacteroidia > Flavobacteriales > Weeksellaceae > JAEXBA01. The sequence goes on along the minus strand of JAEZWE010000102.1, from coordinate 6,413 downwards.
GCAAGTCATAGTTCAGCTTTAGAAAAAGCAGAATTTATAGAAATTAAAAAAGAATTTGTCGGCAAAAAACCCAAAACATCTTACAGGGTAACCAATAGCGGAAGAAAAGCATTTGAAGAACATTTATCTGCCCTTGAAAAACTAATTAAAAAATAAACTATATTTTTTTGAAAATTTACTTTGAATTTCAAAGTTCTTTATAATAATTAAACCTTTAAAAAAATGATGACAACACAACAAAGAAGTTTAGCAATTTATACCATTGCAGCAAGTATGTTGGCAGTTGCTTTTATTGCCATGCAATTTACCAATGAAATTAATTGGTCAATTTTCGATTTTCTAATTGCTAGCGTTTTACTCTTCATCACCGCATTTGGAGTTAATACGATTTTGAACAACGTAAAGCTCGATTCCAAAAGATTTATTTACATCTCCATCATCTTAATTGTTCTTCTTTTGGTTTGGGCAGAATTGGCTGTTGGAATTTTCGGGAGTCTATTTGCAGGAAACTAAATTCAAAAATCAATAACATAAAATTTTAAAACAATGAAAACTTTTCACAAAATCCTTTTAGCTACAATGCTGTTTATTGTCCTGTTTTACGACGAAAATATTGGACTCAATTTTGGAATTTTAGGAATCTCCTATTCCATTATTTTATTGGTTTCAACACCTAAAATTTTGAAAACAACATCTTTTTACATCTTATTTTCGCTAAGCATTCTCTCAAGTTTTGCTTTTGCTTGGTATGGAGATTTTGTTTCTTTTGCTGCTGTTTTTATTTCTGTGGCTCTGCTCACTTTTAAATCCAAATCGAAAGAACTGAAACCCATTTTTGCGATTCCAGCTTTTGCTTTAACATTTTTCAGCTTTCTTTACAGAATTTTTCTTTTAGACCAATGGATTCCCAAATCCAATACTATTGGTGCAAAACAAAAAGTTCTTTCCGTTTTTATTATTCCAGTCATTTTATTTGGTGCTTTTTTCACCATTTATTCTTTGGGAAGTGATCATTTTGCAAAATTTTTAAATCTCAGCTGGAATATAGATTTGTGGTTGCTCTTTGTAATGGCTTGTTTAGGATTTTTCTTTGCTTTCAGTTTTTTTAATGTTTGGATTCCCGATTTTATTTACAAACAAAATCATCATCTGAAAAACGAATTTGTGCAGGAAGATAAAATCGCAAAACCAACCTATTCCTTTATGGATATTGATTCGGAAAGAATGAGCGGTATCGTTTCTATTTCACTTTTAAATGTTCTTTTAATTTTCTTTATCATCACTTTCAATTACGAACAGTTTTATGAAAACTTAAAATCACCGATACAACTTTCTCTTGAAACGCATGAAAGAGTAAAAGCGGTAATTATCTCTATTGTTATGGCCATTATTGTAATTCTTTTTTATTTTAAAGGCCACTTCAATTTCGATGAAAAAGCCAATTCTTTGAAAATTCTCACTAAAATTTGGATTATTCTGAACGCGGTTTTGGTGTTTTCGGCGATTACAAAAAATGCGGAATATTTCATCAATTATGGCGCTACTTATAAGCGATTTGGCGTTTTTGCTTTCCTCATTTTATCTTTGATCGGACTAACTTATACCTTCATCAAAATTCAAAGACAAAAAACCAATGCTTTTTTGTTCAACCATTTCATTTGGTTTGTTTACGGAACAATTTTAGCTACCAGTTTCATCAATTGGGGCGCAATTGCTACGCTTTACAACATCAAAAACGGAAAAGGAAATGTGGAATTTTTGCATTCCTTAAATTATAATGACCAAATTTTAAAAGAAAAATTAAAAACAAAAAAACAACTTCAATATTATAATGAACCTTATGAAGAAACTACTTTTCTGTCCAGAATTCTGTATTATGAAAATTTAAAAAAATGAAAAAACTCCTATTTATCATTCCCTTAGCTCTCATTTCGTGCAAAAAGGAAACTAGTGTTTCAAACCTGGAAATTCAAGAAGATTCTGTAATAACGGAACAGATTATCCCTAAACCAAAGAGTTTAACGAAATCCGAAAAAGATTCCGTAATCAACAATGCACCAAAAACCAAAGAAGTTTTAAGACGTGGCGTAATGCGCGAAATTGAGGGCAACAAAATCTTCCGAATTGCAGATGCGGAACAATTGCCTTTCAGCATTGGTGAAGAATTTACCCAAGATGGACAACAGTTTATTTTAAAAATTCAAAATTTTGATAAAGAACAGATTTCCTTAAGTGTGAAACCGCAAAATGAAACACAAAATATTAGAATCAATCAAATAAAACTTCCTAACGGAGATTTTGACGGACCATTTTCCCGGGAAATTAAAAATTATGAAATTACGCAAAAAGGGGAAATTTGGCTGATCATTGGAAAAAGCAACATGGCTTCCGGCGAAATGAAGGGAAATTTTACCGTTTCTGTACAATAAAATTGGTATGATTTATGTTAAAAAAAACATTAAAATATCTAAACTATGAAAAAATTATTTTTTACTGCAGGAATCGTTAGTATCGCTTTAGCAAGTTGTGGCACGGTACAAAGTATTGTACAAAACACCTTTCCTTACACCACCAATGTTTTAATTTCTACGGGAGTTCCTGCAAATCAGGAGGTTTCTTCATCAGCTATTGCAAGCAATGTACAAAGTTGGGTGGGCGGAAATACCAATGCACAAATTAAAAATATCAGAATTTCGGATGCTAAAATTTCTTCCATTAGCGGAAGCGATTTAAGTGCTCTAAAATCTGTAAAAATTTACATTTCTTCTTCTGGAGCTGGTGAAAAATTGGTAGCTTCAAGAAATGATATTTCAACCAATGCAAACAGCGCCACTTTGGATCTTGCGGACAGCAGTTATTTGGATGAAATTGTTAAAAGTTCGGATTTGAAAGTTCGTACTGTTTATGTTTTAAAAAACCAAGTTTCTATGGATACGAATATGAGGGTTTCTCTCAACTTTTCCAGTGTTCCAGTTACCAACAACTAAATTTAAAATTTTAAAAAAAGTAAAGAGGTTTTGAAACCTCTTTTTTATGTCCTTTTTAGTAAAGTTTAACCTTTGTTAACAAAATAAATAAAGAAAAAATTTCGTTTTAGATGTGATAATTTTTTTTCATCAATTGTGTTTTTTACTTAGGCTTGAGGATTTTTTCAAGCCTAAGTTTTATTTAAAGATTATCTTACAAAATATTGGAAAATGATCGGATGGATACAATAAATTTGCTCTTCTGTCATTGATTGTTCTGTAATTTTGAATTTCAAATTTTCGGGTAAAAATATAATCTATTCTATCTTCAGGAATTTTTTCAACATCAAAGGCCGTAAAAGTTCCTTTAGGACCATAAGGTTTTGTTGCTGAATGATAATAGGAATCCAACATCGATTTCGAGAGCATTTTTATAGGCTTCGAATTTTCGGTTAAATTAAAATCTCCGGTTAAAACCACGGGAAATTCTTGGGAATTCATTTTTTGAATTTTCTCTAAAATTAATTTGGCAGAATTTTCTCTTGCAACATTTCCAACATGATCAAAATGAACATTGAAAGCCCAAAACTTTTTCCCTTTTTTTGTTTTGAAAAGGGCATAAGTACAAATTCTGTTATATGCTGCATCCCAACCTTTAGAAGGTTTTTCCGGCGTTTCAGACAACCAGAAAGTTCCGGATTCCAAAACTTTTAACTTCGTTTCATTATAAAAAATGGCAGAATATTCTCCCGTATTTTTTCCGTCATCTCTTCCCACACCAACAAAATTATAATTTTTCATTCCCGATTTTATATCCACCATTTGTTGCGGAACTGCTTCCTGAACCCCAAAAAAATCGGGATGATAATAGTTTAACAAATCGATAGCTTCTGTTTTCCGGTGGGTCCAAGAATTTTCTTTATCAGACTCCAGTGAAAGTCTGATATTAAAAGTCATTACTTTCAAATCCTGGGAAATAGCGTAAAAGCTGAGGAAAATAAAAAATAAGAAAAATTTTGCTCTCATTTTTTTCTTTTAAAATTAAAAAACTTCCCTGTTAAAGAGAAGTTTTTGAGTATATTTTTGAAAATTTAAGCTTCAATACTTGGTACGCCTACATTTTCATTGGTGTCTTTTTCATAATCAATCCCATCAATTTCAAAACCGAACAAATTGAAAAAATCTCTTCTGTATCCTTCAATATCTGAAATTTCGGAAAGGTTTTCCGTCGTTACTTTATCCCAATATTTCGCTACTTCAGCTTGTACATCTTCAGTCATTTCCCAATCATCAATTCTAATTCTTCCAGCTTCATCTACAGGAACTTCACCATTTTCAGTATACAATCTTTCCGCGAAAAGTCTTTGCATTTGTTCAATGGTTCCTTCATGCGTTCCTTTTTCTTTCATTACTTTAAACAGCAAAGAAATATACAATGGAACAACCGGAATTGCTGAACTGGATTGTGTTACCAAAGCTTTATTTACAGAAACGTAAGATTTACCATTAATATCCTTCAACATTTCATTAAGGACTGGAACAGTAGCTTCTAAATCATTTTTTGCTTGTCCAATCGTTCCGTTTCGGTAAATTGGAAATGTCAATTCAGGACCGATATAAGAATAAGCAACTGTTTTTACATTTTCTGCTAAAACACCGGCATTTTTTAAATCTTCGATCCAGAATTTCCAATCTTCACCGCCCATTACAGCAACTGTATTGGTAATATCTTCGTCTTTATCAACGGGATCAATTGAAATATCGGTAACAGCTCCGGTATGAAAATCTACGGTTTTATTGGTAAAAGGTTTTCCTATTGGTTTCAAAACGGATGAATAAGCTATTCCGTTTTTGGGATGCGTTCTTCTTGGGGAAGCCAAACTATAAATTACTAAATCAACTTTTCCTAAATCTTTTTTAATTAAATCAATGGTTTGTTGTTTTACCTCATCAGAAAAAGCATCGCCATTTATACTTTTTGCATACAATCCTGCTTTTTCTGCTTCTTTTTCAAAAGCTGCAGAATTATACCAACCTGCAGTTCCCATTTTCCCTTCAGAAGCTGGTTTTTCAAAGAAAACCCCAATTGTAGCAGCACCAGAACCGAAAGCTGCAGAAATTCTGGAAGCAATTCCAAATCCTGTGGAAGCACCTATTACTAAAACTTTTTTCGGTCCGTTTTTTATTTCACCTTTGGATTTTACGTATTCTATTTGGTTTTGAACTGTTTTCAAAGCACCATCGGGATGTGCGGTAAGACAGATAAAACCTCTTGTTCTTGGTTGGATAATCATTTTTGATATTATTTAAAGCATTGCAAATTAAGGAAATTTTCAGAGTTTTTCGCCCACAGATTACACAGATTTTTCAAATAATCAAGTTTCATTATAAAATATAGTGTCGTTGTAAATTACAGAATTTATAAAATTTAATTTGATTTTTTTGCTTTGATCATCGCTTCAAACATGTCCCACATTTCTTGAGGAATTTCTTCCAACATATTGAATTCTCCGGCTCCTTGCAACCATTCTCCACCATCAATTGTTACCACTTCACCATTCATATAAGCAGAATAATCTGAAACCAAATAAGCCGCCAAATTTGCCAATTCCTGATGTTCCCCAACTCTTCTTAAAGGAACTTTTTTCCGCATATCGAATTTTTCTGCTAAATCTCCTGGCAACAATCTTTCCCAAGCTCCTTTGGTTGGAAATGGACCAGGCGCAATTGCGTTGAAACGGATTCCATATTTTGCCCATTCTACCGCTAAACTTCTAGTCATTGCTAAAACCCCAGCTTTTGCACAAGCGGAAGGAACTACGTATGCAGAACCTGTCCAAGAATACGTGGTGACAATATTGAGAACGGTTCCTGGATTTTTAGAATCTATCCAATATTTTCCGATGGAAAGTGTACAGTTTTTGGTTCCTTTTAAGACAATATCGAGAATAGAATCGAAAGCAGAATGTGTTAATCTTTCGGTGGGTGAAATGAAATTTCCTGCAGCGTTATTCAATAAAATATCAATTTTTCCAAATTCTTTTAAAGTAGCTTCTTTCATGGCTTCTACCTCATCCCAATTTCTTACATCGCAGGAAACACAAAGAACTTTTCCACCTGTTTGTTCTTCCAATTCTTTTGCAGTTCCTTGTAATTTTTCTAAATTTCTGGAAGTAATCACCACTTTTGCTCCGAGTTCCAAGAAATATTTGGTCATGGCTTTTCCGAGTCCGCTTCCACCTCCAGTTACGATAGCAACTTTATCTTTTAAAGCGTCTTCGCGAAGCATTCCTTCTGTATATAACATATTTTTAATTTTTTTAGTTGAAGTCTTAAAGTTAACTATTTTACAAAAAATTGTAGAAATTTCTGTTATTCAGTAAATAGGGTTTTATGCACAATTTCGCACGAGGGATTGTAGTGGAAATCCTTTTTGCGGGCTTTGAA
>JAEZWE010000101.1 GCA_023420435.1 Bacteroidota bacterium | reverse complement strand
TTTTTCGCCAACCACAGTTTCAATAACGGGAGAAGAATAATAAGAATAAAAAGATTTGGTATAATTCTCGGTATAAAAATCGCTGGGGCCACTTAGTGAAATTATTTTTTTTATTTTTTCCGGATTTTGATAACCGTAGAGTAGGGCTAAATGCGCACCAGCACTTTCACCGAGTAAAATATAATTATTAGGAAATAAATGCGCTTTCGGTGTTAATTTATTGAATGCCGAAATGGCTAACCCAATATCTTCCAATTGCTGTTTGTAAGTTATTTTTTTATTTTTTGAAACCAATCGGTAATTAATATTCAGAGAAGGAATATTATTTTCAAAAAGAAATTTTTGGATCATAATCATGTTTTCTTTTCGTCCAAATTTCCAACCTCCACCATGAACTAAAATTACAGTTGGGCTTTCTTTATGGTAATTTGCCGGAAGAAAAATATCCATTACCTGTTTTTTATTTTCGCCATAAGGCTGGTTGAAAATTTTCTGCTGATTTTGCGGCCCTACCCAAATTCTGTGTTTGGTATTGCAGGAAGAAAGGAAACCAGTTAAAATTCCTAAAACCCAAAAATGATATTGCAGAAGGTATTTTTTCACAAAATAAGAGCAGATAAATTCATTCCAAAATTAATGAAATTAATAAAAAAAGGAAGCGATATTGCTTCCTTTATAATTTTTAAAATTTAATTGAAAAGATCTTTTACTTTATCAAAAAACGTTTTCTCTTTTCCGGAAGGTTCAGCTGCTAAGCCTCCATTTTTCATTTGATTTTCAAAAAATTCTTTTTGTTCGGCATTCAAATTTTGTGGGGTCCAAACATTAATATGAACAAACATATCGCCTTTTCCGTAACTGTCGAAGCTTGGAAGACCTTTTCCTGCTAATCTTAAAATTTTTCCGGATTGTGTTCCTGCATCTACTTTTATTTTTACTTTTCCACCAACGGTTTGGATTTCTTTTTGTGTTCCTAATGCTGCTTCTGCAAAGGAAATGTATAATTCCTGATGAAGATTATCACCTTCACGTTTTATATTTTTATCCTCTTCTTCTTCTACAACGACTAATAAATCGCCGGGAGTTCCTCCAAAAGGCGCATCATTACCTTTACCACGAACATTTAGCTGAATTCCGTCTCTTGCACCAGCAGGAATCTGGATGGTAACTTCTTCTTCATCTTTTACTAATCCTTGAGCATTAGCACCAGCCGGAATTTTATCTGCTACTTTTCCTACACCTTGACAAGTTCCACAAGTAGTTTGTGTTTGCATTTGTCCGAACATGGTGTTCATCACTTTTATTTGGGCACCGCTTCCATTACAGATTGGACAAGTTTTAGAAGTTGCTCCTGGAGCTAATTTTAGTTTTTTTACTTTGATGGTTTTTTGGGTTCCGTTCACCATTTCTTCAAGATTAAGCTTTATCCTTACTCTTAAATTGGAACCGCGAACTTGCTGTCTTCCACCGCCACCAAAACCGCCAAAACCACCGCCACCAAAATGCCCACCAAAAATATCTCCAAATTGTGAAAAAATATCTTCCATGTTCATTCCGCCGCCAAAACCACCGCCACCGAAACCACCAGCTCCCATTCCTGCATGTCCGAATTGGTCGTAACGCGCTTTTTTGTTATCGTCGCTTAAAACTTCGTAAGCTTCTGCGGCTTCTTTAAATTTTTCTTCGGCTTCTTTATCTCCAGGATTTTTATCCGGGTGATATTTTAAAGCCATTTTACGGTATGCTTTTTTTATTTCTTCTGCGGAAGCACTTTTGGAAACTTCCAGAACTTCGTAATAATCTCTCTTCGACATTTATTTTAAAATTTTTGTCTGAATTAATTTCCGGTTACCACTTTGGCAAAACGAATCACTTTGTCGTTTAATGTATATCCTGTTTCTACCACATCAACAATTTTTCCTTTTAAATCTTCTGAAGGAGCTGGAATTTGAGTGATTGCTTCGTGAAGATTAACATCAAAATCGTTTCCGACAGAAACTTCAATATTTCTTAAGCCTTTTTCGTAAAGTTTGCTTTTGAATTTTTGGTAAATCAATTCAACACCTTGAAGATCAGATTCTGTTCCGTTTTGTGCTATTGCTTTTAAAGCTCTCTCAAAATCATCTAAAACACCCAGCATGGAAATCATCATGTCTTGGTTTGCGTATTGGGCAAACTCCATTCTTTCTTTTAAGGTCCTTTTTTTATAATTTTCGAATTCTGCATAAAGACGCATATAACGGTCTTTCTCTTCTGCCAAAAGTTCTTCTGAAGAAGGTTGCGATGTCACAGTTTCAGCAGGGTTTTCCTGTTGATTTTCATTGTTTTCTTCTGGAAGATTGATGTTTTCTTCGTGTATATCTTGATTTTCTGACATAATAATTATTTTTCTGAAACTATTTTGTCAAACTTTTTGCCAAATCGAAGATGCGGACAATTCGGCAGAATCACTTCAATGGAAAACGGTACGAAACGCCGAATGAAAAAAAGTATTCGGGGGAAATTTCAGAAATTCCAACTCCAGTAGATGCATCTAACTGAAAATCTTGATTTATTAAGTATGTAATTCCACCATCAAATCTATGATCTGAAGACTGAAATTTATTAAGAAATCCATACAGTTCTATAAATCCACCCAACTTTTCTGAAAATGCATAAGCTGTAGAAATGGTGTATATTCCTGTTGCATCAGGTGTTTCACCATTCCATTTAGCACCAATATTATATCCTAAATTTAATTTTTCGGAAAGGCTGTGTTGAAAAAGAAACCTAAAACTTGGAGCAATATGTTTGGTATGAAAGGGTTTTGATCCTAGATTTGAAGTCGTTAAGTGTCCAATAAATGAAGTTTTTGGCATCATATTTTGCTCTTCCAAAAGATTTACTTTGAATCCAAACGTTAATGGAACAACTCCAAAATTTTTCTGATTTTTGAAGGAGTTTGTAGCTATTTCGGTAATCATTCTCAATTCCATATTCTGAGTTAAACCGTATTTCCATAAGATGGTTGGAGATAAATAATTTTGAAAATCTTTATTTTGTTTTTCAAACATGAAGCCAATTTCAGTTTGAAGTTGGTTAATTGGAATAATTGCAGGTGATTCAGTTTGATCAGGACGATCAGTTTGAATTGTGGATTCTTGGGCTGAATTAAAAATTCCCGTTGAAGCAAAAATTAAAAATAAATATCTTTTCATTCTGCGAAAATATAAATGTTAGATTAATCTAACAAATTTTATTTTATAAATCTTTTAATGAAAAAATAAAAAAAACCGTCCAATTTTGGACGGTTTAAAAATTTATGATGAAAGATTATTTAGCAAATCTTACAGCCATTTTTCTATCAACCGCTCTTTCGGCGTCCGTTGCTTCCGCAGGAACTGTAGCATATTTACTTCCGTAACCTTCTGCATCTAAAACCTGAGCCGAAACCCCATTATCCGACAACCATTTTTTAATAAATTCAGCTCTTGCATCTGAAAGTTTTACGTTATCTGCTTCATTTCCTGTTTTATCCGTATATCCACCAATTTTAATTTTTGCATCAGGATAAGCTTTTAAAATAGCTAACAAATTGTCTAATTGAACTTGCGAACCAGCTTCCAATTCTGTTGAAGAACCCATTTTAAAATTTACATTGTCAAAATCATACCAGGTATCTTTCAAAACAGCATCATTCTCGGCGTTTTTATAGCCATCCGATTTTAAGAAATTGATCATTCTTTCCTCCATTCCACCAGCAAAACCTTTTAATGCAGTTCCGTTTAAGTCGATATCAGTTGTTGTTCTTGTCATTGAAGCAGTATCTGAAACTATAACGGTTGTATCAGTATCAACAACTGTTGAATCTGTAACTACAGCCGTATTGTCTGCTTCTTTTTTATTGCATTGCTTCCAAACAAACCAACCTAATAATAATAAAAGTAGAAGAGGAAGTAACCATTTCCAAATAGAACCACCACCATTATTGTCGTTGTTGTCAACATTTATATGTGTTGCTCCACCTCTGTTTACTTCAACTGTAGGTTCATGAGGAGTCGTTACCGTAACTCTTTCAGTTTCCAATGAATGATCTCCAAAATTTCCTAATCCTAAAGAAGCTAATGACAGACCTGCAGGAAGTAAAGTTGAAACAATTCCTTTTTGATCGGATAGTAATGATGAAATTCCAGAGCGGTCTAAATTATTATCAGCAGCGTATTTTCCAACTGATCCTAAAGTTGCTCCTGTAACCATATTCAACAAAGAATTGGAAGATGAATTACTAATTCCAGAAAAACTTGAAATGGCATTCACCAACCCAGTTACTTTATCTCCAAAAATTGCAGAAAGAATGGTAGAGATTAGAGAATTATTTGAAGTTCCACCCAATAAATTTCCAAGTAAACCGCTATTTGAAGAACTTGTAATAGCGTCTAAAACTGAAGAATTACTAGAATTATTTGCTAAACCACCAACAACCGCAGGAAGTAATCCGCTGATTGCTTTTGAAATTCCAGACTCGCTTTCACCCAATTGTGATGCTGTTTGTGAAATGAGTGCGGGACCAAGTTGTCCCTTAATCAAATCGATGATGTTCAATGACATAATAGTTTAATTTAAAGTTAATGTAATCAAAGATAAGTATTTTTCAACCTAACAAATTTCATTAACTTTAAATTATATAATATTAAAATCAAAAACTATTAATGTGTAATTTAATATGCTTTTGCGAAAATTACCCTTTGTTTTGAAGGTTTTCCCGATATAAGAGAAACACCTTCTTCTAGTTTGCTGTCTAAAGGAATGCAGCGTATGGTGGCTTTGGTTTCTTCTTTTATTTTTTCTTCTTCTTCATCAGTTCCATCCCAATGTGCTGAAATAAATCCACCTTTTTCCTCTAAAACTTTTTTGAACTCGTCGTAAGAATTAACCTCCGTAATATTTTCTTTTCTGAAATTAAAAGCCTTCTGATAAATATCTTCTTGAATTTTTTTAAGCAAATCTTCAATATAAATTTCGATATTTTCGATAGGTTGAACTTCTTTGGTTAAATTATCTCTTCTGGCTACTTCAACCGTTTTGTTTTCTAAATCTCTTGCTCCTAATGCAATTCTAACAGGAACACCTTTTAGTTCATATTCTGCAAATTTCCACCCTGGTTTGTTTTTGTCGTCGTTATCGTATTTTACAGAAATTCCTTTCGCTTTTAACTTCTTTACAATATCAAACGCCACTTTATCAATTTGCTTCAGTTGTTCCTCTCCTTTGAAAATCGGTACAATTACTACTTGAATTGGTGCCAATGTTGGAGGTAAAACCAAACCGTTATCATCTGAATGCGCCATAATTAAAGCCCCCATTAAACGAGTGGAAACTCCCCAAGAAGTTGCCCACGCATGTTCCATTTTTCCTTCACGGTTGGTGAATTTTACATCAAAAGCTTCAGCAAAATTTTGCCCCAAAAAGTGAGAAGTTCCTGCTTGCAAAGCTTTTCCATCCTGCATCATCGCTTCAATACAATAGGTTTCTTCAGCGCCGGCAAATCTTTCAGAAGGAGTTTTAATTCCTTTAATTACAGGAACAGCCATAAATCTTTCTGCAAAATCAGCATAAACCTCCAACATTTTCTCAGTTTCTTCAATGGCTTCATCTTTAGTAGCATGTGCGGTATGACCTTCCTGCCAAAGAAATTCGGCAGTTCTCAGAAAAAGTCTTGTTCTCATTTCCCAACGAACAACATTGGCCCATTGATTAATAAGAATAGGCAGATCGCGGTAAGACTGAATCCAGTTTTTATAAGTATTCCAAATAATAGCTTCTGAAGTTGGACGAACTATAAGTTCTTCTTCCAACTTTGCTTCTGGATCAACAATTAACTTTTTTGGATTTTCTGGATCGGTTTTTAGTCGATAATGAGTAACTACGGCACATTCTTTAGCAAAACCTTCTGCATTTGTTTCTTCAGCTTCAAAAAGACTTTTGGGTACAAAAATGGGGAAATAGGCATTTTGATGTCCGGTTTCTTTAAACATTCTGTCCAATTCATCCCGCATTTTTTCCCAGATTGCAAAACCGTAAGGTTTAATTACCATACAACCTCGAACTCCCGAATTTTCTGCTAAATCCGCCTTAACAACCAGTTCATTATACCATTTGCTATAATCTTCACTTCTTGAAGTTAATTTTGCCATTTTTTTAATAAAATTATTTTATGTTTATTTTTTTTAACTTTACGATAAGAATATCATCTAATAAAAGAATAAATTGATCCTGCTAAAATCCACATTTATGGTATAATTTTGGCAGAAAGTTGTGCAAAGATATTTAAAATTAAAATTTCAGTTACTATGAAAAAAAATATATACAGAAACGTCTTAGAAATGGCTAAATCTAAAAGTGTTTTTGCTGTTTTTATGGGGATGATTTTGGTTTCATGTGGAACACAAATGGGTGGCTATAGTGAAACAGACGGTGTTTATTACGATCCAAATAAGGATACTTTACCAGAAGGAATTATCATTAATAACGAAGGAAATCAAGTTGGAGAATATTATGACTACAATTTGAATCAACCCAGTATTATTGAAAATAGTGAGAAAAATACATTTTATCAGCAAAACCGATTTGAAAATTGGAATAATAATACACCTGATGATTCGGATTGGGGAGTTTATGCAGGAAATGAAACCAATTATTATGATAATTTCTGGGGAAATCCTTGGGGATTTTATAATTCTTATTGGGGATCCGGATTTGGATTAGGATTTTCTTGGGGTTGGGGATCTCCGTACGGAGGTTGGTATGGTTTTAATCCTTATTGGGATTTTGGATTTAGCCCATATTGGTATGGCATGTATCATCCTTATCATAATTTTTATGGTTTCGGTATGCCTTATTATGCTTACTACAATCCTTACTATGGATATTATTCTCCTTATTACTATGGAAATGGATATAATTATCGTAGAAGTGGAGCAAATGGCAGACTAAACAACAGTTATACCCAAGGTGGACTTAATCGTATGTCTAATCAAAATGCTCGTTTCAGAAGCAATTCAAATTCAGGCTTAAGAACAATGCCTCAAAATAATGGTTTCCGTCAAAATAATAACCAGCAAAGAATGAGATCGGAACAACCTCGTTATCAAAATAACAATACAAGACAGTATCCACAACAAACACAACCAAGAACAAGATCTTATGATAATGGTGGTTTCAGATCCAGTGGAGATGGAGGATTTAGATCAGGAGGAATGAACAACTCAACTGGAGGAAGCAGATCCGGAGGAAGCAGATCCGGAGGTTTTAGATAAAAAGTAGTAAATTTTAAATAATAATGATAAAAAAATCTTTAATAGTTGTAAGCATTTCAGCCGCATTCTTCTTGAATGCACAAGATGTTTCCGTTATAAAAAATACCACAGAAATTTATAGTGGATCTAATAATGTTGGATCTGCAAAATACAACAGTATGGCTGGTTCAATGGGAGCCTTAGGAGGAGATGCTTCCACTTTAATGTCCAATCCAGCAGGAATTGGTGTGGCGATTTCGAGTACGGTTTCCGGGACGCTTTCTTTTGAAAATAACAGCAATTCAAGTTCATTAGCTGGAGGATCAAAAACGTTTTCGACCAATAAATTTAATTTAGGAAATTTCGGCGGTGTTGCTACTTTTCAGTTGCTCACTGAAACTCCTTGGAAATTTGTAAACGTGGGCGCTAATTTTTCAACTCAATCTATAGAAGATTATATTGAAACTCCGGGAAATAATAATTTAATTTTTCCCATTGTTGCTGCCGGAGATAATTTATCTTATGAAAGACATGCCTATGACAGAACCGGAGATGTAAATAAGATGAATATTGGAGTAAGTGCAAACTACGACAATAGAATTTATATTGGTGCAGGCTTGAATTTCCATAATGCACAAATTGACCAGTTTGATATTGCACAGTTATATTCTTCTTTAAACAATAGCTCAGATATTTATCACAAACAATACACGCCATTTTCTGAAATTTCAAACGGATTTTCAGGTTCTGTCGGAATTATTGGAAAAGTAAACCAACAATTTAGATTGGGAGCATCAATAGAAACCCCAACTTGGTGGAATATTGAAAGAGCTTATAATTATTACGAAAGTCCTTCAGACGGTTCTGCTGGTGAAGACCGGTTTTTAACAACTCCTATGAAAGCTACTTTAAGTGCCGCATTCGTTCCAAACAAAAATTTTGCATTGAATGTGGATTATATGTTGGGCGTTACAAAACCAAAATATAAAGAATATGGTGTTGCAGAAGTTGAATTAAACGATTTCTTCAACGAAAATTATAAAAATGTTTCAGAAGTTAGAGTAGGTGCAGAATATCGTATTGAGCAGTTCAGACTTCGTGGAGGTTATGCTATGACAACCAATCCTTTTGATGCGATTTCAATAAATAATTTGTCTGTAAATGGAGCAACTTCAACAAAATCCTATTCAGATTTAATTTTGGGTAAAAGGAATACTTTTGCTTTAGGTATAGGGTATGATTTTCCTTCGATGTTTGTAGATTTAGGTTATCAAAATGTGAGTTCACAATACAGCAATCCATTTTTGCAGGGATCTTCAACTTATAATTCCGGATATTTTGGCAATGCTTATATTGTAGAATCTGATGCTTATTTGGTTTCCGATGTCAAAAACAGTAAGAATAATATTTACTTTACTGTAGGTTGGAAATTCTAAAAAATTTTCAAGAATATTTTAAAAACTTCGAAGAAATTCGGAGTTTTTTCTTTTTAATGATGGTGAAAACTGTGCATGGCAATAGCAACAACAACCCCTAAAATCACCATCGAAATTTTCTGCCAATCGATGTTATGATTTTTGTTGCTTTCAAAAATGATGACCGATGAAATATGAAGAAAAATTCCGCCAACCAAAGCTAAAAAATAAGATTTTACTTCTGCATCAATAAAATTTCCTAAAAGCATTCCCAAAGGAGAAGCCAATGAAAAAATGGCAATGATAAGCCATGAAGTTCCTGAAAATTTTCCGTTTTTAATTAAGAAAGCTCCTAATATAAAAGATATAGGAAGGTTATGAAGCAAAATTGCCATCAAATAAGGTGAAAAAATATCCGTTTCATTTCCTAATGGGATTCCTTCAATAAAAGCATGAATAAACATTCCCAACATTAAAGCAATGGGTAAAATTCCATGTTCAGAATGATGATGAAAATGTCCGTGTTCAAAACCTTTGGTAAGATTTTCGAGCAAAAGTTGGAGCAAAACTCCACCAATAACCCAAATTCCGATATTATGATTTTCTGAATGATAAACTTCCGGGAAAACTTCATTCAAACATATCGTAATCAAAAATCCGGCACTAAAAATTAAAAGATTTTTGGCTAATTTAGTGTTGCTACCGAAACATTTTCCAAGGAAAACTCCAGCTAAAACACTTAATATGAGTAAAAAAACAATCATTTTGCTTCAAGAATTAAAATACTGCGAGGAGAAGTTTCTGCATCAAAATCTTCTAAAAGATAATTTCCAAAAATGTCTTTTTTTGAAAAACTAGTTTTTTTGGCAATTTCTAAAATTTCTTCTGCTTTGTGCAATTTTACTTTTTCGAAGTAATGATGTTGTTGATTGTCGTCTTCAAAAATAATGTCTTTGATAATATAATTGTTTTCAATTCTTTTTTTGATGTGAAAATCAATTCCGCCTTTGTTTTGAATGGTTTCGGGAACTAGGGTTTTTTTTACAAATTCTTCATTCAGAAAATCTAAAACAAAAATCCCTTTATTTTTCAAAACGTTTTTTACAGAAGCAAAAACTTTTTCGTCGTCTTTTTCATCATCAAAATAACCAAAACTGGTGAAAAGATTCATCACCACATCTGCTTTTTCAGAAATCAATTGAGGAAAAATTTCATCCCGCATATCATGAACTGCAAATTTCAAATTTTCATTTTCAAATTGTTGGTTATGTAAAATGCTTTCTTCCGAAAGATCCAAACCCATAACATCATAACCAAGCCGATTCAGATAAAGAGAATGTCTTCCTTTACCACAAGCCAAATCGATTATTTTTGAATTTTTGGGTAATTTTAAAAATTCCGTAAGTTTTGAAATAAAGATTTCCGCCTCCTGAAAATCGCGGTCTTTGTATAAAATATGATAATAGGGTGTATTAAACCACTCTTTGAACCAAGCCATAATGCAAAAATAGCTAAATTTGCCGAATATTTTTTTTCAAAAATCAATTTATGAATACAGAAAATTTACCAATCCAGATTAAAACATTCTTTGGTTTGGAGCCTATTTTAGCTGAAGAAGTTAAAAAACTGGGTGGAAGAGAAGTGGAAATAAAGAACCGCGCAGTAAATTGTGTTGGTGATTTGGGTTTTCTGTATAAAGTGAATTATTCTGCAAGAACGGCGGTAAAAGTTTTGGTTCCCATTTTTACATTTAAAGCTTTTAAAGAAAATCAGTTTTACGAAAGATTGATGAAATTTAACTGGGATGAATTTATGGATGTTAATCAAACTTTTGCGATTGATGCAACGGTTTATTCTGAAACTTTCAAACATTCACAATTTATGTCATTGAAAATGAAAGATGCCATTGCTGATTTCTTTCGTAATAAATACAAAAAAAGACCCAATGTAGAACCTAAAAATCCGGATATTCAGTTTCATTTACATATTGATCGTGAATTAATCACCATTTCCATGGATTCTTCCGGTGAACCTTTATTCAAAAGAGGTTACAGAAAAGAACAGGGAGAAGCTCCGATCAACGAAGTGTTAGCTTCCGGAATGTTGCAAATGGCAGGTTGGGACGGAAAAGGAAATTTCCTGGATCCAATGTGTGGAAGCGGAACTTTGCTGATTGAAGCTGCCATGATTGCTATGGATTTACCTGCACAAATTTTTAGAAAAAACTTCGCTTTCCAAAACTGGAAAAATTATGATGAAGAACTTTTTCAGAAAATAAAAGAATTCAGAGTGAATCGTGTGAAAGAATTTAACGGTAAAATTGTAGGTTATGATATTGATGCAAGGATGCTGAATGCTTCCAAAATTAATATTGAAGCCGCAGAAATGGAAGATGTAATAGAAGTAAGAAAACAAAATTTCTTCGAAAGTAAAAAAGAACTTTTTCCTTTATTGATGGTTTTTAATCCACCTTACGATGAAAGAATTTCTATTAACGACGACGATTTTTACAAAAAAGTGGGAGATACTTTTAAAACCCATTATCCAAACACTTTGGCATGGCTTATTTCTTCGGATTTGGAAGCCGTAAAGAAAATTGGACTTCGACCTTCCCGAAAAATAAAATTGTTCAACGGAAAATTAGAAACCCGATTTTTGCAGTATGAAATGTATGAGGGAACGAAGAAAACGCATAAAAATGAGATCACTAGTTAATGCGATAATATGATGATTTTCTATTTTAGTCCTATTTTTAATCCAATTATAGCATTAACTCATTATCACATTAACTCATTATCATATTAACTCATCAGCACATCATCAAATTGACCACAATCTCCATCATTATCGCTATTTTCAACCGTAAAGACGAACTTTTCGAGTTGCTGACTTCATTATCGCATCAAACCGATAAGGATTTTGAAGTGATTATTGTGGATGATGGTTCTTTAATTTCCTTGCTTCCAACAGTAGAACTTTTTCAGGATTGGTTGAATATTCAGTTTTTTAGAAAAGATAATTCCGGTCCGGGTTTAACAAGAAATTCCGGCGCAAAAAAAGCGAAAAACGATTGGTTGGTTTTTGTAGATTCGGATGTTATTGTTGAGAAAGATTACATCGAAAATATCAAAAAAAATATTTCAGAAAACTCTTGCGATGCTTTTGGTGGAGCCGATAAAGCACATAAAGGTTTCAACCTGATGCAAAAAGCAATTTCCTATTCTATGACTTCGGTTTTTACAACGGGCGGAATTCGTGGAAATAAAAAATCGGTAACGAAATTTCAACCCAGAAGTTTTAATATGGGCGTGAAAAAATCGGCTTTTGAAAAAGTGGGCGGTTTTTCAGAAATGCGCATTGGTGAAGATCCGGATTTATCAATGACACTTTGGGAAAACGGTTTTAAAACGGCTTTTTTTGATAATATTGGAGTTTATCATAAGCGTAGAGTAGATTTTGGAAAATTTTCAAAACAAGTCTATCAATTTGGTTGTGCAAGACCTATTCTCAACCAACGACATCCCAAATTTGTGAAAATTTCTTTTGCGTTTCCGTCGCTTTTTTTAATTGGTTATGTTTTAGGTTTTATTGAATATTTTTTCTTTGGAAAAGGTTTTATCTTGGCTTTGTATGGTTTGTACACTTTTTTGGTGTTTTTTCATGCGCTCTATAAAACGAAGAATTTAAGCATTGCTTCAATGGCTTTAATTTCAAGTTATATCCAGTTGTTTTCTTATGGCTACGGATTTTTGAAATCGTGGATTTTACTAAATGTTTTTAGAATGAAACCGGAAGAAGCTTTTCCGAATCATTTTCATAAAAATTAAAAAAGGCTGTCTATTTTGACAGCCTTTTATGTATAAATTCATTAATATTTTATTGAATTTTTATTCAGTTACCGCAAAAGTGGATATAACCGTTTGTTTTTCATCAATAGCATTTGGGTTTAAAGCGGTAATTCCATATTCACCCGGTGGAAGAGAAGATAAGCTCAAAATGTAAGAACTGGTGCCAAATTTTTTACCGGTAAAACTTACATAATTCATATTGTTGCTTTTAGCAGATCCCAAACTGCTATAAGAAGCCAATTCTGCTCTGCGGAATTTTTTCTTCGTATCAAATTTGAAAATTTTAATGATAGAAAGCGGATCAGATAAATTATCTCTGTTTCTTACAATAATTTTAATATCTTCATTTTTTCTTACTTTAACATTCGAACAGCAGCCGTCAATCTGTATCTGTTGACGTACTTTTCCAATTCCGGTAAGTAATAAACCTGTTGAGGCAACAGCTCTGCCTTGTGTTAATTGTTTTTCTAATGGGGTAGTAGTGTTATCACTTCTCACCAAAATACTTTCTCCAACAAATTCCGGCTCTTCAATAGTTTTAGCGATTATGGAACCCGATAAAAATAAAAATGATAAACCTAAAAATAATTGTTTTTTCATATAAAAAATTGCTTAATAATGCATAAATACAATATTTTTATGAATGCAAAAAGAAAAAAAATTAAAAATCAGATTTTTAATTCAAAAGCATTGAAGAAATTTTTTGTTTTAGTTTATCTGCATTAGGAAGCATGGCTTTTTCAAGTTCCAAATTGATAGGAACTGCCGGTAAATTAAGAGAACCCATAGCTTCAACAGGAGCATCCAAATATCGGAAACATTCTTTTGTAATTCGGTGTGCAAAAGCTTCAGCAAAAGAATTTTGGATTTGTTCTTCCGTTAAAACGATGCATTTTCCGTGTAGTTTTACCCTCTCAAAAACTAAATTTTCATCTAATGGAATTAAAGTTCTTAAATCAATAACTTCAACTCTTCCACCAAAATTTTTAACGGCTTCTTTTGCCCAATAAACGCCCATTCCATAGGTTACGACTACCAAAGTTCTTCCTTTTTCAGTTTCAGCATCGTCAGCTTTTTCAATAATATGGGCTTTTCCGAATGGTAAAATATAATCTTCAGCTGGTTCAATGGTTTTGGCATCATCAGTCCCCGGAACTTTGCTCCAATACAAACCTTTATGTTCCAACATTATTACCGGATTTGGATCGTAATAAGCGGCTTTCAATAAACCTTTAAAGTCTGCAGCATTACTTGGATAGGCGATTTTTATTCCTTTGATATTCGCTAAAAGACTTTCCACACTTCCACTGTGATAAGGACCACCACCGCCATAAGCACCAATAGGAACGCGGATAATATTGGAAACCGGAAATTTTCCTTGCGACAAATAACAAGATTTTGAAATTTCTGTAATCAATTGATTGATGCCTGGATAAATATAATCTGCAAACTGAACTTCTACAATAGGTTTCAGACCAACAGCACTCATTCCAACAGTAGAGCCGATAATATACGCTTCCTGAATCGGAGTATTGAAAACTCTTTTATTTCCAAATTTCGCACCTAAAGTCACGGTTTCACGGAAAACACCTCCAATTCTTTCCCCGACATCCTGTCCATAAAGCAAAGCTTCAGGGTGTTTCCACATCAATTCTTGAATTGCATGAATGGCTGCGTCCACCATTACAATTTTCTCAGTTGCATCAGCAGGAACTCTGGTTCCCACTTCTTCGGTAATTGGCGTTGGAGCAAAAACGTGATTTTCTACCGTTTCTGGTTTTGGATCTTCTGCATTTTTTGCTTTTTCAAAAGATTGTTCTGCTTCCAAACGGGCTTTTTTCTCCATTTGTTTCAGTAAATCTTCATCAATGCCTTCTTCTTCCAACAAATATTTTCGAAGAATAATTCCCGGATCTTTTGCTCTGTGTTTTTCTAAATCGGCTTCATCACGATAAAACTCACGACGAACACCAGAAGTATGATGACCAATTAAAACCGTTTTTGCGCAAACCAAAAGTGGTTTTCTTTCCGTTCTTACGAAATCTACGGCTTGTTTCATAGCTTCAAAACTTTCCACGAAATTGGTTCCGTCAACGCGCATTCTGTTTAAACCAACAAATCCAGCAGCAAAATCATAAGCATCGGAAGTTCTGGCTTCGTCCTTTGTTACCGAAATTCCCCATTCATTATCCTGAACCAAGAAAATAATAGGTAATTGATGTAATGC